>CAITBU010000258.1 GCA_903890595.1 uncultured Holophagaceae bacterium
CCTGTTGCGCCGGTCGCACCGAGGTCACCTTTGAGTCCCTGGGGGCCCACCACGCCCACACCTTCGGCGGGCCAGGCACCCGACACCTTGGGGCCCCACAGGGTGCTGGTGGCGGTGTTCAAGTAGAAGTCGCCGTTGACGCCCACGCCCACTGCGGGGTTGGTGGTGCCATTCAATACCGTCCGGCCATCGAGACCGCTGCTACCTGTGGCACCGGTGGCACCCACTGCACCCGCCACGCCCTGCAGACCCTGGGGGCCGCTGGCGCCGGTTGCCCCTGCTGCACCGGTGGCGCCGGTTGCCCCTGTCGCGCCGGTGTTACCCAGGTCGCCCTTGGGTCCCAGCACCGTGCTGGGCACGAACTTCGTGCCGTTGTAGATCAGGCCCTGGCCGGTGGTGGGCCGGGTGGTGGTCAGATCCATAGGGATGCCCTGGATCTGGGTCAGCACCGTCTGCGTCTGGCTCCCAGTCAAGTCACCACTGAAGGTCCCCACCAGCTCCCAGGCCGAGCGGGCCTGAAAAGCTGGGACCAGATCCACATCCGGGCTCATGGCCACACCACCGATGACCACGTGCAGCTTCAGCCCCGACGAACTCAGCACTGACGATGAAATGGGCGTCATCCCTGTGCTGCCCAGCACCACCGAGTACATGCCGTCGGCCACCGTCACCGTCTGCGTGCCGGAGTTCCACAGCTCCAGGCCCGTGGGGTCCTTGAGGGAGAACACGAAAGACCGCGCCCCGTTGGCGGCCACACCGGCCTCCAACAACCGGCCCTGGTAGGCCAGCTGCGGGGTGGGGGCCACCACCGTCTGGGTCGGCGGCACCTGGGCGAGCGCGGAACCGGCACTCAGGCCGACAATCACCGCCACGGTGGAAGTTAGGAAGGGGTGTCGCATGGGAGCTCCAGAGGAGGGCGGGCTGTGCGGTGCAGGTCCTACTGGCTGGAAGGCCGGAAGCCGTGGCGAAGCTGGAGGGTGCCGCTGGCATCGGCGGCGCGGGTGGCGGGGACGGCTTCACCCACCACTGCGGTGTTCCTCGACTGGCCGGTGGCACCGGTCTGCTGGGCACCCGAGGCCGCGGTCAGATCCGGTGTGGACTCGGCGGCAGGGGGCGGCGGCAGGATGGTCGCCGTGGCCGATGCCGTGTAGCGCACATCGCTGTTCCACATGGCCACAATGCGGTACTGGCCCTGGACAGTAGAGGCCGTGAACAGGCCGTTGCCGCTGAAGGTGCCGCCGGCGGCGGGCAGCACGGCCCAGGTGGCGCTGCCACCCCAGGGGATGGTGGCCGTGAACTGCAGCGTCTGGCCCGGAGCGACGGAGGCCACGGCCGGACTCACCGTCATCACCTGGTTGGCCGTGTTCACCTGATCGCCAGTGGCCTTGCTGCCACCGCCACAAGCCAAGGTCAGCAGCAGCGCTGCACCCACCGGCAGCCAATAGGGAACCTGCTTACCGGGCTTGGTCCACCCTTTCGGGCTTTCAAAGAGCTCCACTAAGGCCACGAAGAACTGACTCAAAGGGCCACGAAGGCAGAATCCTCGCGCCGAGAGGGCCTCCGGGCCTGCGGCCCCCGGTCGCCTGCGACCGGCCAAGGGGGCGGCGGCTGGAACGGCTCTTGGGGGCCGCAGCCAGCCGCCGCCCCCTTGGGGATGCCCGGGGTGGGTCAGGCTGCATTCGTGCCCTTCCTGCGCCTGCAGGGCGTCTTCGTGTCCTTGGTGGAGCGCTTTTTCGGCGGAGGCTGGCCGACAACCAGGAATGGGAATAGGGTTCGAGATCATCACCATCCCCCTAGAAGCGCCAGACGAGGCCGACGGCGGCCGTGGTCGCAGGCTGGTTCTGGTAGCCGTAGTGGCTGCTCAGCGCCCTGCCCTCCACCTCGATGTGGTCGGACACCTTGAAGGTCAGCACCGGGCCCACGGCCAGGCGGGTCCAGTGGGAGGTCCCGGAGAGGGTCATGCTGCCACCCAGGGTCGAGGTCACGGTGTTGGTGCTGGCCACGGACCAGCGGACCCCGGCCACCGCCAGGCCCAGGCTCCACCGAGGTCCCAGCGGCACGAGCAGATCGGCCCCCAGCGCCAGGCTGGATACGCGGGTGTCCAGCACCTGCGGCAGGGGCGCGGCCGTGCTGCTGCGGGTCGCCCCGGCGAATACCGTGTAGTCGAAGCGGGGACGGAGGCGCAAGCCCTTGGGCAGTGCCCATGTGCCATGCAGACCCAGGCTCACGCTGGGGGTGCCGGCGGTGGTGCGCAGGCCCCCATTAGAGGGGAACACCAGCGCGGCCTGGAACCCAAAGGCCCAGGGGCTGCCTGCCCAGGACACCGGCACGGGTGACGGCGTGGGGGGGCGCGGTGACGCCGGGAGCGGAGCGGGCTTCTGCACCGCCACGGGTACCGGCGGAGGCAGAGCCACCGCTGCTGCGGGCGGGGTAGGCACCGGGAGCAAGGACGGCACAACGATGGACGCCGGGGCGCTGGCGGGGCTCGCCGCAGGGGCAGGCCTGGGTGCAGGCGCACTTGCCTTCCGCGCCGGGACTCGCAAAGCCGGTGCGGACGGCCGGCGTTTGGCCGGTACGCCTGCGGCAGGCGGCGCGGGGGTCGCTGCAGGTGCCGGGATAGGCGCAGCAGCGGTAGCCGGCACCGCAGGGGCCGGTACGGGAGCAGCCTTGCTACCGCTGTTTGACGGGCAGCCCAGCACCAAGGCCAAGCTCACAGTGCCGAGCAGGAGCTTGGCGGAGGCCACGGTTTGGCGCTGCGCGATGGAGCGGCTTCCTGAGCGCTGCGCATCAGAAACCTGCTCAAATCCGGTTGGCATAGACCCCTCCCTACCTGAGCCCTAGCTCAGGTGCCGGGTGGCTCCGGGCTAGGCCGACCACCTAACTTGATATTCAAGTCATCAATAGTATTGTTTTAATCAAAGGCCTACGCCATACGCTTGATTGCTTACATATGAATGAATTTTTTAGATGTGTTTAAGCACGCCAAAGGAAACGCAACGCAGCACTGATTCAAGGGCTTTTGACGGGGATCAGAGGGACGAACGGGGATAACAGCGCAGTGCCGGGAACCGCAGATGGCGCAGATTTCGCAGATAAATCCGCACCAGGATTGGTTTGGCTGTGTGTGGCCGCAGCGCATGGGCACCAGGCCGGGGCGTCGCGTCTGCGCCTCTTGGGGGGCGCGGATGTGGCGCCCCGGGCTGACTTCCGGCCCCGCCGGAAGCCGCCGCAGGCGGGCCCATGCAGGGTGGGTCGGCGCCCACGGAGATGCCCCCCGCTTTCTCCTCAAAATCCCCAAACCGGTGGCCAATTCCTTTGGATCTTCCGGGATTTCAGGGTGAGAAGTCTCATGGCAGAGAACACAGATAACGCAGAGGAAAACAGGCAAGGGGTGGCGGAAAAGAAAGGAAGGAACGCGGAGGAAAACTGAGGAGCTGAGGAGAGCGGAGAACGGCCTGGGTGCTTGGGTCGGAAAAGCTTCTTAGCCGGGGATGAACGGGGAGGAGCGGGATAAAGCACTTGGGGCCGTGCTGCACGGCGCATGGGCTCCATCCCGGGGCGCCTCTGCGCTCTCTGCGTTCTCTGTGGTTGGCAGTTCTTTTGCCCAGGAATTCCCGGATGAACCATTTCTTTCCCCACCGAGAAACCACAGCCCTTCTCCGCTCTCCTCCGCCCCTCCGCTTTCCTCCGCGTTAAAAAGCGCCTTTGCCCTTATCCTCGTCCATCCCTCTTATCCCCGTCAAAAAGCTTTTTTCGCCACCGATCCTTTGTGCCCTTTGTGTTCTTTGTGGTTAATTTGTTTTTTCTTTTTTTGCGGTGGTTCCCGCACTCGCCGTGGTGAGAACAAACTCGAACCTGCGCTCGCCCTCCCTGCCCTGTGCGGTGAAGGTGCGCTCGATGACTGCGACATCGCGCCGGCCCAGGGCCAGGACCGTCGAGGCGCGGGTGCCGTAGGTGGGGGTGCGGATGAAGCGGGGGGACAGGGCCCGCTCCCAGTCCAGGGACACACCGGTGTGGGGCAGGCTGGCGTCAGGGAAGGCAAGTTCGTCCTGCAGTGCAGCCAGCAGGGCCTCAAGATCGTCCCCAGCCACGGCCAGGCTATCCTTTAGCACTGTGACCTTGGGCCAGGGTTCGTTGAAGGCCCCGTTGGCCACCGCATGGACTCCCGCCTCGAAGCGCACCACCCGGTCGCCGCGGCTCTCGTAGCCCACCAGGTCCGTGCCGTCACAGAGCAGCAGGTTGTAGGGACTGGAGGCGCCGGAGTCCTGGCGGAGGCCCTCCAGGAAGCGCTCGGGGGTGGCCTCCCCCTCCAGGAAGGCCAGGGGGAGGCGCCCCCGGGAGGGACCCTCGGGCCGCACCAGGGTCGGGTCCCGGTGGTTGGTGAGGGCGGCGAAGCGCCCGGTACGAGTCAGGCCCAGCCAGGTGCCACCGGCCTTCAGGTCCCGTCCTGCCAGGAGCTGCCCGCCCTCCCTCCAGGCCATGGGGGCGGTGGGGCGCTCGTAGAACTCGTCCCGATTGGCTGCCACCAGCAGGGGAATGGCCACCCCAGGATGCCAGCGAAAGCCGATGAGACACATGGCCGGGGTACCCCTCCCATTCATTCCCTGGCTTTCAGGGATGTTCCAGGATAGTCTGTCGGTTCTGCCGGACGCATGTGCCGGGATTCCAGCGCACCACCAGAGCGTGGGCGCAAAAAAAAGAGGTGGACTTATATGTCCAAGTTAGAAGCAATCATCAAGGGCCAAGGTTCCAAGCAGTTGGGCCGCATTACCGTGCTGGATGCAGGGTATGTGGAGGACGACAGCGAGGAAGGAATGGAGTTCATGGCCGCCCTTCAGGGCGAGACCCGTGGCCTCCGCGAGGAAGAGGTGGTCCGGGGCGTGGTCGTGGAAATCCGCGGCAAGGACGTCATCGTGGACATCGGCTACAAGGGTTCGGGCACCGTCAACCTTGACGAGTTCAACAACCCCGACGGCACCCAGGGCGTGCAGGTGGGCGAAGTGGTCGAAGTCCTTCTCGAGATGCTCGAGGATGCCAACGGCAACGTGCGCCTGTCCCGTGAGCGCGCTGAGAAGATGAAGATCTGGGACGAGGTCGAGAAGGCCTTCCGTTCCAACATGACCGTGCACGGTACCGTGCTCGAGAAGGTCAAGGGCGGCCTGGCCGTGGACATCGGCATTCGGGCCTTCCTGCCCGGCAGCCAGGTGGACATGAAGCCCGTCCGCAACCTCGATCCCTACCTCGGCAAGTCCTTCGACATGAAGGTCATCAAGGTCAACCGCCGCCGGGGCAACATCGTTCTGTCCCGCAAGCTGTTCCTCGAGACCATCAATGCGAGCCTGAAGGAAGAGACCCTCGCGGGCCTCGAAGAAGGCAAGCTGGTCGAGGGCGCCATCAAGAACATCACCGAGTACGGCGCCTTCGTCGACCTCGGCGGTGTGGACGGCCTGCTGCACATCACCGACATGTCCTGGGGCCGGCTCAACCACCCCAGCGAGATGTTCCAGGTGGGCGACAAGGTCGAAGTGGCCGTGCTCAAGTACGACAAGGACACCGAGCGCGTCTCCCTGGGCTACAAGCAGAAGTTCCCGGATCCCTGGCTCTCCGTCGAGGAGCGCTACCCCATCCAGGCCACCGTCAAGGGCAAGGTTGTCTCGATCACTGACTACGGCGCATTCGTGGAGCTGGAGCCCGGCATCGAAGGCCTCGTCCATGTCTCCGAGATGAGCTGGACCAAGAAGGTCAAGTCCGCCAAGGGCATGGTCAACCTGGGCGACCAGGTCGAGGCGCTCATCCTTCAGGTCGACAGCGACAACCGTCGCATCAGCCTGGGCATGAAGCAGATCACCCCCAACCCCTGGATGGCCATTGCCGAGAAGTACCAGCCCGGCATGATCGTCACGGGTACCGTGCGCAACATCACGGAGTTCGGCGCCTTCGTCGAGCTGGAAGAGGGCATCGACGGCCTGATCCACGTGTCCGACTTCAGCTGGACCAAGAAGATCAAGCACCCCGGCGAGATCGTGAAGAAGGGCGACAGCGTCACCGCCAAGGTCCTCAACCTGGACCCCCTGGCCCAGCGCATGAGCCTCGGCGTGAAGCAGATGGAGCCCAACGTCTGGGAGATCTTCTTCGAGAACAACAATGTGGGTGCTGTCATCACCGGCAAGATCGCCCGGCTGACCGACTTTGGCGCCTTCGTGGACCTGGGCGACGGCATCGAAGGTCTGGTGCATGTCTCCGAGCTGAGCCGCCGCCGCGTGGAGGACATCCAGAAGGAGTTCGCCGCCGGTCAGGAGCTCACCATGAAGATCGTGAAGCTCGATCCCACCGAGCGCCGCATTGGCCTCTCCGTCAAGCAGCTGGAGCAGGACATGGAGCGCGGTGACATGGACGCCGCCAAGGCCCGCCAGCCTGAGTTTAAGAAGGCGACCCTGGCTGACGCCTTCAACCGGGCTGAGCGCGAGTCCTAGGACTTTCCTCCACCCAGAGACGAGGCCCCCGCGAGGGGGCTTCGTTGCGTTTGGGATCTATGCATCGTGTTTCGTGGCATCATGGCGGACATTGCCTGGAGTCCCCATGCTGCGCCCCTTCGCCCTCCTGCTGAGCCCCTGCCTGGGCCTCGCCCTGCTGGCCCAGGCTCCGGCCTACCAGAAGGCGCCCAAGGCCATCCAGGAGGTGCTGGACGCCGCGGGCACGCCTTCCCTCATCACCAGCCCCGCCGGGGATCGCTTCCTCCTGGCGGAGTCTGACCGCCACCCCTCCATCCGGGATCTGGCCCAGCCCATGGCCCGCCTAGCGGGGCAACGGATCAACCCCCTCACCCGGGGGCCACACAACCCCTCCCGCCTCAAGAGCCTCGCCGTCCAGGCCCTGGAGGGCGGCGGCCCCAAGTCCGTGGCCCTGCCCGCCGGGGTGAGCCTGGGGCAGCCCCGCTGGTCCCCGGACGGCAAGCGCTTCGTCCTCACGGGCGTCACCGCCACGGCCACGGAGCTGTGGGTGGGCGATCCCGCCACAGCTAAGCTGCGCAAGATCCCGAACCTGAAGCTGAACGCCGTGCTGGGCAGCCCCCTGGACTGGCTGCCGGACGGCACGCTGCTCTGCAAGGCCGTGCCACCCGACCAGGGTCCCGAGCCCCGGCCTGCCGAGGCCCCCGTGGGACCCCGCATCCAGGAGACCCAGGGCAAAGCCGCCCCGGCGCCCACCTACCAGGACCTGCTCCAGAACGCCGATGACGAAGCCCGCTTCGCCTTCCTGGCCCAGAGCCAGCTAATCCAGGTGGACCTCGCCAACGGGACCCTCAAGCCCCTGGGCAAGCCCGGCCTCTATGCCGGCGTCCAGCCCTCGCCGGATGGCCAGCTGGTGCTGGTGGCCCGCCTTCTGATGCCCTTCTCGTACATGGTGCCGTCGTCCCACTTCCCGGTCCGGGAAGAGGTGTGGAACCGCAGCGGCGCCGTCGTGCATGTCGCCGCCGACCTGCCCCTGGCCGAGGGCCTGCCCATGGAGGGCGTGCGTACCGGCCCCCGCCGCCTGCAGTGGCGCCCCACCGAGCCCGCCACCCTGGCCTGGGCCGAGGCCCTGGACGGTGGCGATCCCAAGCGCAAGGTCCCCTTCCGGGATCGCATGCTGACTCAGGCCGCCCCCTTCAAAGAAGCACCCAAGGAGCTCATCAGCCTCAAGGGTCGCTTCGGCGGCGTGGAGTGGAGCGAGTCCGGCAAGCTGGCCGTGGTGCGCGAGACGGAGCGGGAGCGCCGGTGGAGCCGCACCTGGGTGCTGGACCCCGCCCAGCCTGGCGAGGCCCGCCTGGCCTTCGA
>CAITBU010000259.1 GCA_903890595.1 uncultured Holophagaceae bacterium
ACCAGGCAGAGGAGGACGGCCTCCCACTGGAAGCTGGCCAGGATCTCCCGCTGGCGGAAGCCCAGGGCCCGCAGGGTGCCGATCTCCCGGGTACGGCCGGCCACGGCGGCGTACATGGTGTTCATGGCGGCGAAGATGGCGGCCCCGGTGAGGATCAGGGTGATGAGGTTGCCCAGCACCTTCACGGGCTCCCCCGCCTTGGTCAGGGTCTTGAAGTAGGCCTTCTCAGGCAGCGCCTCCAGCTTCAGGCGCTTGTCGTCATCCACCGCCTGGATGAAGGTATCCATGCGACTGGCATCCTGCAGACGGACCAACAGGGTGGAGTAGGCCTCGCGCCGGAAGGCCTGCATCACATCACTCACATCGGTCCAGACCTCGCTCTCGTAGCTGGAGTTGCCGCCATCGAAGGTCCCGACGATGGCCCAGTCACGCCCCCCCATGCGCACGGTGCCACCCAGCTCCAGGCCCGGGAACCGTCCTCGCATCTTCCGGGGCACCACCACCTCGCTCAGGCCGGGACGGAACCAGCGGCCCTCCACCAGCTGCACCTGGGGGCGCATGCGCAGGCCGGTGGCCTCCAGGCCCCGCACGGTCACATTGGTGTCGGTGCCATCCGCCACCGGGAACAGCTTGACCACCACCACTTCGGCGCTGGCCAGGGGGCCCACCTCGTCCCGCAGCACCAGGGGGTGCACCTTCAGAATCCGCATCTTGTCCCGCTCGATGGTGCTGTTCAGCTCGGACCGGGAGTTGGGGCGCATCACCAGCGCCTGGTCCTCCCGCCCGCTGCTCACGAAGGCCAGCGACAGGCCCTGGGCCAGGCTGAGCACCACCACGAAGATCCCCACCACCAGGGCGATGGCGGCGGCGGTGCTGAGGGTCGAGACCTTCCGCTGCCAGAGGGAGCGCAGGTTGTAGGCGAGGGGGATGGGGTAGGCCACCAGGGCCCAGACCAGCCAGAGCAGGTAGGCCACGAGCGGCAGGGCGAGCAGGCCGAGGAGCATCATCCGACCGACCTCAGGCCCTCGGTGATGGGCCGGCGGGTGGCCGCGTAGGCCGGGATGAAGGTGGACAGGAGGCCCACCACCAGGGCCCCCGCCAGACACAGCAGGGCCGTGGCGGAGGTGATCTCGAAGTCCGCGAAGAAGGGCATCACCGCCCCCAGGGCGCTGCGCACAGCCCCGGCGGCGGCCTGGGCCAGGAAGATCCCCAGCGCGGCCCCCAGGCCCACCAGCAGGACGCCCTCGGCGAGCAGCAGACTCAGCACGCGGCTGGCGGAAAAGCCCATGGCCCGAAAGACGGCGATCTCGGACCCGCGCTCGCGGATGGCGGTGCCCATGGTGTTGGCGGTGACGATGAGGATGGCCAGCACCACGGCGATGGTGATGCCCTGGATGATGGCCGAGATGTTGCCGAGCATCTTCACGAAGGCCAGGTTGAAGGCGCTCTCGGTCTCGGTGAGGGTCTCGTAGGCGCTGTTGGCGTAGTGGCGGTCCACCCGGTCGATGAGCCGGGGGATGTCCTCGGGCCGGTGGACCCGCACCCAGAAGGCCCCGGTCAGGCCCTTCATGCGCGGCACGCCCTCTTCCAGGACCTTGTAGTGGAAGTGCATGACGTTCTCGTCCGAGGGCCGGGAGCTCTTGAAGATCAGACGGATGGTGAGGCGCGGATTGATGGGGAAGATGGTCCCAGTGAGGGGCACCACATCGCCCACCTTCCAGCCGTTCTTGAGGGCCAGCGACTCGCCCACGATGCAGCCCGCACCGTCCCGCAGGTACTCCTTGATCTGGGCCTCGGTGATGCTCGAGAGGCCGAACTCCTCCCGGAAGGTCTGGAAGATGGTCGTCTCGTCGCTGGCGAAGTTCGCAAAGAAGTTGCGGGGGTCCTGGTAGTAGCCCCCGAACCACTGGAGGGCGCAGACGGTCTCCACCTCCGGCTGCTGGCGCAGGTAGGTCTCATAGCTGCGGGGCAGCATCTGGGTGATGCCGCTCTTGTGGCGCACGGCCAGCCGGCTTCCCGAGTTGGGGTTGTCGGTGATGGAGTCCAGCGTGGTGAGCAGGCTCTGCAGGACGGCCACAGTGAAGACCGACAGCACCAGGCTGCCCACGATGAGCAGGGTGCGCCGGCGGGAGCGCAGCAGGCTCTTCCAGATGAGGGCCAGCCAGCGCATCAGGTCTGCTCCCCGCTCACCGGTTCACCTCGACCGCCCGGTCCAGCACGCCCTTCTCGAGGTGGATCTGGTGGCGGGCTTGATGAGCGGCCTTGGGGTCGTGGGTGACCATGACGATGGTCTTGCCCATCTCGGTGTTAAGGCGGCTCATGAGGCCCAGGACCTCCTCGGCGTTCTTGGCATCCAGGGCCCCAGTGGGCTCGTCGGCCACCAGGAGGTCGGGGTCCGTGACGATGGCCCGGGCGATGGCCACCCGCTGCTCCTGGCCACCACTCAGCTGCCTGGGGTAGTTCCACTGCTTGTCCGTGAGGTTCACCAGGTCCAGCGCCTCGGCCACCCGCTCCCGGCGGGCGCGGCGCCCCAGGCCCGTGAGCAGCAGGGGCAGCTCGACGTTCTCGAAGGCCGTGAGCACGGGCACCAGGTTGTAGTTCTGGAAGATGAAGCCCACATGGGCATTCCGCCACGCCGCCAGCTCATCGTCGTCCAGGTCGTTCAGCTCGTGGCCGCAGACCTCCAGGGTGCCCCCCGTGGGCCGATCGATGCCCGCCACCAGGTTGAGGAGCGTCGTCTTGCCCGAGCCCGAAGGCCCCATGAGGGCCACGAAGGCGCCGCTGGGAATCTCCAGGTCGATGCCCTGGAGCACAGGAATCTCCAGGGTCTCCCGCCAGTAGCTCTTGGCGATGCCGCGGAGGGTGATGATGGGCGCGCCCTCACCCAGGTCGAATGCGTTGGCGTTCATCAGCCCCGCACCTTCACCTTGGTCCCGGCCTTGAGGGACTCCGGGGGCGCCACGATGAGGCGGGCGTCCTTGGCCAGGCCACTCACTTCCAGGCCCACCGGGTTCTCGGCCACCACCGTCAGGAAGCGCTGCACGGCCAGGCCGTTCTCCTCCACCCAGGTATAGGCCCGACCATCCAGCTTCTTCACCTGCTCCCGGCCCAGCACCACCACATCCTGGGGGTACGGTTCGCCCAGGAAGGTGACCTTGGCACCCATGTCCGGCACCAGCAGGGAGTCCTTGTCCACGATGGCCACCCGCACCACCACCACGGCCTTCTGGCGGTTGGAGCTGGGGTAGATCTCCCGCAGGCGGCCCTTCAGCACGGCACGCTTGCCCTGCCCTTCCAGGGCGTCCACGCGGATCTCCGCGGGCATGTTGCGGGTGAGCTTGGCGATGGAGGCCTCGTTCACTTCGACCTCGACCTCCAGGGTGTCGAAGTCCGCCATCACCAGCACCGCATTGATGGCATTGGCGCCGCCGGCGCTGCCGGGAGCCACGGTCTCGCCCACTTCGGACAGCTTCTGCGTAACGATGCCGCTGAAGGGCGCCTTCAGCTCCATGCTGTCCAGGAGCGCGGCCTGGTAAGCCAGCTGCGCCTCCAGGGTCAGCTTCTGGCTCCGCAGGCGATCCACGGTGGCGGCGTCCTGAATGCCCAGGGCCTGCAGCTTCATGGCCCGGTCCAGGTCGACCTTGGCCTGGTCCAGCTGGGCCTTCACCTGGTCCCGGGTGGCGGCAAGGTCTGGCGACTCCAGGCGGGCCAGCACCTGGCCCTTGGTGACGCGGCTGCCTTCCTGCACCCCCAGCCAGCTGACGCGGCCCAGGACCTTGCTGGACAGCGTGGCGCGCGTGCGGGCCACCAGGTAGCCCGAGGCGGTCACCAGGGGGTTGCGCTCGCCCGCCTTGAATACGGTAGGTGCCGAGACCGACACGGCCACGGGCGCGCCCTTGGAGGCGGCCAGAGCACCCAGAGCCAGGACGGCGAGGCCACCCAGCACCACCCAGCCCCAGGGGAAGCGCTTGCGGATCACGGCGGACTTGCGGACGGGGGCTTCACTCATGCCAGACACTCCAAAGGGGTTCACTTAGACAGGCTACCCTGGACGTGGGGGCCAGCTAAGGGTTTGGATGCCTGCGGATGGGTCGCTGCGTCAGACCTTGGACCGAGGGAACCAGGGAATGAAGGCCGAGGTCTCCCGCTGGTACTTGGCGTAGTCTTCCGGGCGGCTGCGCAGGGCCTGGGCCTCCGTGGCCGGAATCCCCGTCACCCGCAGCAGGAAGTAGAGCATCAGGAGGGGAAGCGGCAGCGCCGCCCAGCCCCAGGGGGCCGGCAGGGCCAGCAGGAGGAAGGCCACCCAG
>CAITBU010000260.1 GCA_903890595.1 uncultured Holophagaceae bacterium
CAGAATGCCCAGGCCATGGTCGCCGAGGGACGCGCCTGTCTGGTGGAGCAGGGTGAGGGCTTCACCGCCCGTATGGAAGAGGCGTTGCGCGGACTCCTGGCCGATGCTGCCGCGCGACAGTGTCTGTCCAAGGCACCCGAGGCCAACCATGCTGTGCTGCAATGCCTGGACGACCTCGAGGGCTTGTAGCGGCTGTCCCGCATTGAAGAGGACAAGGAGAACAACTCTCGCGGAGAAAGGACGAGGGAGGCGGAGGGGCGCGGAGGAACAACGGCTGGGAGCAAGGCCCCAGGCCTGCCTTTGCACCTATCCCCTTCATCCCTTGCATCCCTGTTTCTTGTGTCTTTCTTTGAAAACAGGGACGAAGGGGATAGGGCGCGCTTCGTGCTAATCCAGTCTTGTTACCTCGACCCTGCGACCGGCTACTTGGGCTGGCGGGGTTCGGCGAGCCAGGCCACGATGACGGAGACGAAGTAGAGGCCCAGCAGCACCACACTGAAGAACAGGGTGGTGACCACCACATCGCCCGGGGTGAAGAAGGCGCTGAAGATGAGAATGGCCATGGTGGCGTGGCGCCAGTACTTCAGCATCAGGCGGGCGGTCACGATGCGGAACCGGGCCAGGAAGAAGAACAGCACCGGCAGCTCGAACATGATGCCCGTGATGAGCAGGGTGGAGATGAACAGGTCCAGGTAGTCCGAGACGTGCAGGTTGGCCCGCAGGCCTGCCGAGGCCGCTTCCTGGAAGAGGATGTCGCCCAGGAACTTGAAGGCCTGACTGTAGGCAAAGGCAGCGCCCCCGAGGAAGCAGCCGGAGGTCACCACCACAAAGGGGATGACGAGGCGGCGCTCCTTGGGCAGCAGACCGGGCCGGATGAAGGACCAGACCTGATAAAACAGAAAGGGCGCGACGAGAAAGGCCGCGGCCCAAAGCGAGAGCCGCATCATGCTGAAGAAGGGCTCGGTGAGGTCGGTGAAGGCGAAGGGATCCAGGGAGCCGATGGGCTTGTGGGTCTGGCGGGCCATGGCCTCCAGGAAAGGCTTCTGCGCCCAGAGCCAGAGCTTGAAGCGGAAGGCGTAGGTCACCGCAAAGCCCACGGCCACGATGAGCAGGGAGCGGACGATGCGCACCCGCAGCTCCTGCAGGTGCTCCCAGAAGCTCATCTTGTCGGGAGGCGTATCGGGTAGGCCCATGGTCCTCGCGCAGTCAGGGGGCCGGACCAGCCGGCAGGCAGTGGACGAAGGCCGGTGCTACTTCTTGTCGTGGTCCTTGTCCTTATCTGCCACGACGTCATCCTTGACGGCGTCGGTCAGTTCCTTGCTGGCCTTCTTGAACTCCTGGATGCCCTTGCCCAGGCTCTTGCCCAGCTCCGGCAGGCGCGAGGGCCCGAAGAAGATCAGCAGGGCGATGCCGATCAGCAGGATCTCCATCATTCCGAGGTTGCCCATGGGGGTCTCCGTATCGGGTGGTGCCGGTTCAGGTGGGTGGCAGCTTCAGCGCAGGGTGGCCGAAGGGGCTGGGTCCATTCTAAGCAGGTGTGGTCGAAGACGTTGCCAGGCAACGCCACTTTTCTCGGTGGGCTGCGGCTCAGGGTCCCTGCACGGCCCGGCGGCCCAGGGAGTGGTAGGTCCAGCCGGCGGCCTCCATGGCTTCGGGCCGGAACAGGTTGCGGCCATCGAAGATGCGGCGAGCCTTGAGGGCCTTCCCCACGGCCTCCAGGTCGGCCTTGCGGTAGTCCGCCCACTCGGTGGCGATGAGCAGGGCGTCGGCGCCTTCACATGCTTCCAGCGGCGTGGCTGCGTAGCGCACCCGGTCGCCGATGCGCGCCTGCACGGCCTCCATGGCAGCAAAGTCATGGACCACCACCTCGGCCCCCAGGTTCACCAGACCGTCGATGAGCTCGAGGGCCATGCTCTCCCGGATGTCGTCGGTGTCGGCCTTGAAGGCGAGGCCCCAGAGGGCGAAGCGGCGGCCCTTGAGGGGTGCGGGCGTGCCGCCCTTGACGCCGAAGTGGGCCTTCACCTTGCGCAGCAGCACCTGCTTCTGGTGGCGGTTGGCCTCCACGGTGGCGGCCAGGGTCATGAGCGGGTGGCCCTGCTCCCGACCCACCTTGAGGAGGGCCTGCAGGTCCTTGGGGAAGCAAGAGCCCCCGAAGCCCGGCCCAGGGTTCAGGAAGGCGGGGCCGATGCGGTGGTCGGCCCCGATGGCGGTCTTTACGTGGTCCACATCGGCACCGACGGACTCCGCCAGGTTGGCGATCTCGTTGATGAAGCTGATGCGCAGGGCCAGCATGGCGTTGGCGGCGTACTTGGTGAGCTCGGCGCTGGGGGGATCCATGCGGAACCACTTGCCCCCGCTGCGGTCCAGGAAGGGCTGGTAGAGGGCCTTCATGATGGCTTCGGCGTGGTCCGTGCGGCAGCCCACCACCACCCGATCGGGCTCCAGGAAGTCGCCGAGGGCCGAGCCTTCCCGCAGGAACTCGGGGTTGCTCACCACCTCGAAGGCCCGGTCCGTGTGGCGGGCGATTTCGGCATGGACCCGGGCCGCGGTGCCCACGGGCACGGTGCTCTTGTCCACCACCACCAGGGGCGGCGCGTCGGGGGAGCGGAGGGCCATGCCCTCGCCGATCTCTCCAGCGACGGCCAGGACGTACTTCATGTCAGCGCTGCCATCCTCACTCTGCGGGGTGCCCACGCAGATGAAGGCCACGTCCACATCACCCATGGCGGGCATCAGCTCGGTGCTGAAGCGCAGGGTCTTGGAAGCCAGGTGCTTCGCCAGCAGCTCCTCCAGGCCCGGCTCAAAGATGGGGGACTTGCCCTTGGACAAGGCAGCCACCTTAGCCCCATCCACATCCACCCCGAGGACCTGGTTCCCGCCCTCGGCAAAGCAGACGGCGGCCACCAGCCCCACATACCCCGAACCGATGACCAAGACCCGCATGGCTACCTCACGCAAACCTGTCGAGTGTAGCGCATTAGAGCCGCTATGATGACCTTACGGAGGCGGCATGGCGATGCTGGCAGCACCCACGGGCGGCGAGGTCAATCTGCTGGAGGTCATGCTCCATGCGGGCTTGGTTTCGAAGGCCGTGCTCCTGATCCTAATGGTCTTTTCTCTCTTGAGCTGGGTGGTGATCATCCGCAAGGGGCTGCTGTACCGCCGCAGCCGAACGGTGTCGGAGGCCTTCCGGGTCGCCTTCAAGCAGTCCACGGACTGGCGCGAGTTCAAGCAGCAGGTGGAGGGCTACGCCCTGAGTCCCCTGGTCGGCCTCTTCATGGCGGGCTACAGCGAAGTGACCTATCAGCTGAAGCAGGTGGGCCAGGATGGTCGGGCTACATTGCGCAGCATGGAGGCTGTCGAGCGCAGCCTGCAGCGAGCCAGTGTGGTGGAGATGGGTCGGCTGGAGCGCTCCCTGGGTGGGCTGGCTACGGTGGCTGCGGTGAGCCCCTTCATCGGCCTCTTCGGCACCGTGTGGGGCATCATCGATGCTTTCCGCGGCATCGGCGCCACGGGCAATGCGAACTTAGCCACGGTGGCCCCCGGCATCTCCGAGGCCCTGGTGGCCACGGCCATCGGCCTGGTGGCGGCCATTCCGGCCCTCATGGCCTACAACTTCTTCCAGGGCCAGCTGAAGCAGTTCCAGACCGAGCTGGATGACTTCTCCCTGGAGTTCATCAGCCTCTCCGAGCGGAACTTCACCTGAGCCTGCGTCGCCTCCCGCTCTCCCTGGACTGGGAGGACTGGTTCCAGCTCTGCTGCCCGCCCTTTGATGCACCGGAGGCCCTGGACCACTTCGAGTGCCGCCTGCCCCTGGCCACGGAGCGGGCCCTGGCGCTGTGTGCGGACCTGGGGGCCACGGCCACCTGGTTCTGCCTGGGGGACCAGGCGCAGCGCCACCCAGACCTGCTCCGCCGCATCACCGCCGCAGGGCACTCGGTGGCCCTCCATGGCCTCAGCCACCGCCGGGCCTTCCTCCTGGACCGCTCGGCCTGGCGGGACTCGCTCCGGGACGGCAAGGCCCTGCTGGAGGACCTCACCGGAACCCCTGTGGTGGGCTACCGGGCGCCGGAGTGGAGCCTGCGGGGGCCGGCCGCCGACTGGTGGCAGGATCTGCCGGAGCTGGGCTTCCGCTACGACGCCAGCCGGGCGCCCCTGGCGGTCATCGGGGATATTGCCTGGCCCCGGCGGCCCTACCTCCTGACCGAGGGCCTCTGGGAGCTCCCGCCGCCGGTGCTCTGGCGCGGTCCACTGACGTCTCCGCTGTGGGGCTGGGGGCCCCGGGTGCTGCCCTTCAGCCTCGTCCGCCGGGCCCTGGAGGCCCTCGCCCTGGAGGACGCCGGCACGCCGCTGGTGCTCCATCCCTGGGAGCTGGACGAGGCTCAGCCTGACCTGCCCGGGGCCAGCCTCGGCCACCGCTTTGCCCACAGCGCTGGCCTGCGCGGCTACGGGGATCGCCTGCGGGAGCTGCTGGCTGGCTTCGAGCTGGTGAGCCTGGAAGCCTGGGTGGCCGCTCGATGAAGGCGCGGCCCCTCATCCTGCTGGCACCCTCCGAGGACAAAGCCCCGGGGGGCGTGCCTGGCCGTCTGCGGGAGACGCCGGCCCAGGCTTGGGTGCGCGAGGCCCTGGTGGAGCTGGCCCGGAATGGCTCGCCTGCTGACCTGCAGAAGGCCTTGCAGGTGAAGGGCGTGGCCCTGGACCGGGCCCGCGCCGAAGCCCTGGCCCTGGGCGGCCGCGTGCCCCTGCTGCCTGCCCTCGCTCGCTACACCGGCGTGGCCTTCCAGGCCCTGGATGCCGCCACGCTGCCCGCCGCCACCTGGGGCCAGGTCCACATCCTGTCCAGCCTGCGGGGGCTGGTGCGCGGCGATGAGCTGCTGCCGCCCTACAAGCTGAAGCTGACGGGCCTGCTGGGCCTCAAGGCCCACTGGCGACGGGAGCTGCCCGCCCAGCTGGACAGCCTGCCGGAGGGCCCCCTCTGGGAGCTATTGCCGGGCGATGCAGCGGACCTGCTCAAGGGCTGGACTCGCCCCCGGCACTCCGTGGAGATCTACGAAGCCGAGGGCCGGGCCATGGGGCACTTCTCCAAGAAGTTTCGGGGCCTGGTGGCCCGCTGGCTCCTGAGCACCGGGCAAGGGGATCCGCAGCAGGTGCTGCGGGGCCGCATCCCCGGCTGCTCCTGGGTGGGCGTGCTGGACAACGACCAGGGCGGCCTGACCCTGCAGCTGCTGGTGGACCCATGAGTGATGCCTGCAACCGCACCCCCTTCTGGCAGCGCCAGCCGCTGCTGCCCGTGGCCATCCAGGAGGTCCTCCGGGAGCGTCTGGAGGCCGCCCTGGCTGACCCGGCTGCGCGGGAAGCTCTGGTGTGGCCCACCATCCTGGGGGCCCCGTCCCTGCGGGGCGAGCACCCTGACGGCCTGCCGGAGGAGCGCCTCCTGGCCCATGCCGCGCGCCTGCTGGCAGCGCTCGGCTGCACGGACCCGGCGGCGGCCTGGCAGCGGGATCGGGCCGCCCGACCGGACACGGCCCTGGCTGGGCCTGGGGGCTGGCTTCCCGGGGCTGCCTGGGGGTCCTGGGGACCCCTGGTGAGCCTACGCTGCGGCTGGACCCTGGCGGCCCTCACGCCCCTGGCTCCAGGGGCAACCTACCCGCTGGCCTGCGGGGTGTCCCTGTTCAACCACGGCCTCTACCACGAGTGCCACGACGCCCTGGAGCCCCTGTGGGGCGCCGCTACCGGTCCCCTGCGGGAGGGCCTCCAGGGCTTGATCCTCATGGCCGGTGGCTACCACCACCTGCAGCAGCACAACCGCCCCGGCCTGCTCGCCCTGTGGGAGGAAACGCGGGTGCGTCTGGAGGCCTGCGGCGGGGTCGTGGGCACGCCCTGGGGCCAGGTGCGGGCCGATGTCGCCCTGGACCTGACCATCCGTCGACTGGACGAGGGTCGGCGCATGAACGATGATTCGGATCTGGCACCCCTGTGGGCGCTGGATCGCCCCACCTGGGAGCTGGCATGACCACCAAGGCAGACCTGCTGGTGCTGGGCGGCGGCATTGCCGGCTGCGCCGCGGCCTTACGCGCGGCCGATCTGGGTGCCTCGGTGATCCTGGTGGCGAAGGATGAGCTGGGTCAGACCAACACCGCCTGGGCCCAGGGCGGGATCATCGGCCTGGCGCCGCCTGAGGAAGGGGACTCCCCGGACCTGCTGGCCGCTGACATCGATGCGGCCGGTGGCGGCCTGTGCCGATCGGAGGCCGTGCGCCTGCTGGCAGAGGAGGGCCCGCGGCTCTGTCGCAGCTTCCTCTGGGAGCGCCTCGGCGTGCCCTTTGACCTGGGTCGCACCGGCACGCCGGACCCCACCGCCGAGGCCGCTCACAGCGCCCGCCGCATCTACCACGCCAAGGACGCCACGGGGCTGGCCATCCAGAGCGCCCTCAGCGAGGCCGTCCGCAGTCATCCCAACATCCAGGTGCGGGAGCGCCTCGTGCTGGTGGACCTGATCACCAGTCCCCACCACTGCCTCAATCCCGTGCGGGTGTACGAGCCCATCCGGGTGCATGGTGCATTCCTGTTCGATCCCGCCACCGGGGCCGTGGAGGGCCTGCTGGCCCGGCGCACCCTGCTGGCCACGGGCGGCCTGGGCTACCTCTACCTGCACACCACCAACCCGCCCAGTGCCACGGGGGACGGCCTGGCAGCGGCCTACCGGGCCAGCGCCCGCATCGTGAACTGCGAGTACATCCAGTTTCATCCCACGGCCCTCTACGTGCCGGGCAAGCCCCGCACCCTGCTCACCGAGGCCCTGCGCGGCGAGGGTGCCCGCCTGCTGAATCGGAAGGGCGAGCGGTTCATGGCGAAGTACGCCCCGGAGCACCTGGAGCTGGCCCCTCGCGATGTGGTGAGCCGCGCCATCTTTCAGGAGATGGCCTCCAGCGGCGAGGCCTGCGTCTATCTGGACTTGGGTCCCGTGGCCGCTCGCCTGGACCTGGAGACCCACTTCCCGACGGTGCTGGCCGCCTGCCGCGCCGAGGGCCTGGACCCCCGCCGCCAGCCCATCCCCGTGGTACCAGCCGCCCACTATTTCTGCGGCGGGGTCCTGGTGGACCTCGAGGGCCGCACCAGCCTGTCGGGGCTCTTTGCGGCCGGTGAGGTGGCCTGCACGGGTCTCCACGGCGCCAATCGCCTGGCCTCCACCAGCCTGCTGGAGGGCCTGCTCTGGGGCTTTCGCGGCGCCGAGGCCATCGTGGCGGAGCTGGCCGGCCCGGCGGATCCGGACCCGGGTGAGCTGGCCCGCTGGCACACGCCGGAGGCCCCGGAGAGCACGGATCCCCTGCTCATCGACCAGGACTGGGGCCTCATCCGCAGCACCCTCTGGAACTACGCGGGCATCGTCCGGACTGGCGGGCGCCTGCACCGCGCCAAGGCCGACCTGCACTACCTGGCGCACCGCATCGAGCGCTTCTACCACGAGTCCCTGCTCAGCCGGGAGCTGCTGGAGCTGCGCAGCGGGATCCTCTGCGCGAAGCTCATCCTGAACGCCGCCCTGCAGAACCCTGAAAGCCGGGGCTGCCACTACCGGGTGGACTGAGTCCCCCTGGCTCCGGAGTGACCATGCGAACCCTTTCCGCTCTCCTGCTGGCTGTTCCTGCCCTCCTGATGGGCCAGGCTGCTGCCTTGGATGGCGGCCGCCTCGATCCCGCCTGGTTCGGCTCGGCGGCGGTGTTCACCCCCTCCACCGCCCTCGGCCTGCAGTGGGTCAAGCCGGGCCTGGAGCTGAAGGGTCGCACCCTCCACGTGCGGGACTGGCAGCCCGCCGTCTGGCTGCTGGGAAAGCGGGCCACCCATGACGAGCACCTGCTGATGCGCATGGCGCCCAGCCTCGTCCCGGGGCTGGCGAAGGGCCTCGCCAAGGGCCTCAAGGGGGCGCTGCCGGTCACCCCCACCGCCGGGGACCTGTTCCTCCTGGGCCGAGTGGTGGATGCCACCGGGGGCTCAGGCGATGAGCAGTTCGCCACCCAACCCTGCACCCTCACCTTTGACCTGAAGCTGGTGGATGCCGACTCTGGCGAGCTCCTGGCGGCCTTCCACCACACCCTGGAGGCGGCGAACGCAGACTATATGGCCCTCCGGCACACCCGCTGGAGCGAGGATCTGGGCCGTCTGCTGGGCCAGTCCGTGGGGCCCCGCACCGCAGCGCCCCCCAAGGCCGCCGCCCCGGCCCGCCAAGTCGAGCCGCCTTTCGACCTGGAAGGGGCCCTGCGCCGCATCGAGGGGCTCAAGCGGGATGGTCTGCTCAGCGAGGCCGAGTGCGAGGTCCTGCGCCAGAAGGCCGCCGAGCGGGCCCGTAAGTCATAGGGGCCAAGGTCCAGCTCCCAGGCGCACCAGCTTGGGCTCTTCCTCGCACAGATCCAGGATGGTGCTGGGGATGCCCTCGGGCTGGCCGCAGTCCACGATGAGCTCCAGGGCGTGGCCCAGCTCTTCCTCCAACTCCCAGGCCGTGTTGAGCATGGCCTGGCCCGGCAGCACCACACTGGTGGTGATGATGGGTTCCCCCAGGAGGGTCAGCAGGGCTTTGCAGAAGGGGCTGGCCGGGATGCGCAGCCCCACCACCTGCTTGTTCTGCAGGTACCGGGGGACCTCCCGGCTGGCGGGCAGCAGCACCGTGTAGGGCCCGGGCAGCAACTGCTTGAGGAGGCGGAAGGTCGGGGTGTCCAGGTGCCGCGCATAGCGGGAGAGCATCTCCATGTCGGCGCAGAGCATCGACATGGGCTTCTTGGGATCCCGGACCTTGAGCTGCTGCACGCGGTCCACGGCCTTCTTGCGTGAGGCCAGGCAACCCAGGCCAAACAGGGTGTCCGTGGGGTAGGCGATGACCCCATCCCGCTGCAACACCTCGGCGATGCGCTCGAGGTGGCGCACCTGCGGGGTGTCGGGATGGAGGGTGAGGATCATGCGGGGTCCAGGTTCTGCCAGCGGGCTCGTCCCGGGGCCGGGTGCTCGGTGGGGCGCTGGAAGAAGCGCTCCGCCAGCGCGGGGTCCATGGCCGCTGCGATGCCCGTGCGCCGGGCCTGCAGGGCCAGCAGCGCCACCACGGTGGGGCCATCGGTGAGCTCGCCCCGGAGGACCCGCTGCAGGCAGTCCGCGAAGGGCTCCCGGTGGACCAGCAGCTCTTCGTCGTCCTCAGGCTGGTGGGTTGTTGCGGGCGCCAGGTCCGTGGCCAGGAAGAGGAACGCCTCCTCGTCTGTGGAGGAGTTGCTGGGATGGAAGAAGGCCAGAGGCTCCCAGAAGCCAGCCGTCAGGCCCGCCTCCTCAGCCAGCTCCCGGCGCATGGCCTCGAAGGGGCTCTCCGAGGGATCGCCGCCGCCTTCTGGCAGCTCCCAGGAGTAGGTCTCCAGGGGGTAGCGCCACTGTCCCACGAGCACCACCCGGTCCTCCGCATCCAGGGCCAGGACGCCGCAGGCAGAGCGGACAAACCCACAGACGGCGTAGCGCCCCTCGGCGCCTCTGCGGTGGCGGAAGTGGTCCTCCCGCAGACGGATCCAAGGCGAGTCATAGAGGGGCTGCCGGTCGGAGACCGTGTAGGGATCGGGCTGGGCTGGGCGGGGCAGGGGCTGCAGGTCCATCCTTCGAACATAACGAAAAAACGCCCGCAGTTGCGGGCGTTTTCAGGGGACTGGAAGAACCTAGCGGCGGAGGCCGAGGCGCTCGATGAGCGTCGCGTAGCGCTCCTTGCTCTTCTTCTTGAGGTAGTCAAGCAGGCGGCGGCGCTGGCCGACCATGATCATGAGGCCGCGGCGGCTGTGGTAGTCCTTGGTGTGGATCTTGAAGTGCTCGGTCAGGTCGTTGATCCGCTTGGTGAGGATGGCCACCTGCACCTCGGGCGAACCCGTGTCCGACTCGTGCTGCTTGTAGTCGTCGATGATGATCTTTTTCTGGTCTACGTTGAGGGCCATGGTGGCTCCTTTTCGGGGGTCGCTCCCGTCACCCGCCCCTCAGTCCCGTACCAAGGAAGGGTCGAACCTGGGAAAGGCCAGGTACCTGTTATCAATTGCTTTTCATCTTTTCATCTCACCAATTTTTGTCGGCAAAGCCGCCAAAAATTGGTGCGGATAGAGGGACTCGAACCCCCACGTCTTGTGAACACTAGCACCTGAAGCTAGCGCGTCTACCAATTCCGCCATATCCGCTTGAAAGAGCACTCCAGTCCCCGCAGGTTCCGGAATATGCGAACCCCAAGCCTAGCGCGATTGGGCGGTGGAGGCAACCGCCATTCTCACCACTCCCGGTAGGGTATGCCGTTCATTCCTGTGCCCTGGGAGAGGGTGTGGACGTCGTAGACATGGCCTCCGCCCCAGGAGGTGCTGGTGGCTTCGTCGCTGGTATTGCGCATGCCCCACTCCGCCTTGCCGGTGAGGGGATCCACGGGGATGCGCCGCAGGAACCGCATCTTGCGGCTCAGGGACCCACTGACGGGCACGCCGTCCACCAGGACCTCGAGGCTCTCGGGGTAGAAGTTGGCGTCCGCCGGGGGCGGCTTGATCTTCATCTGCTCGGCGGCCCTCTTGTAGGTATCGATGGCCATGCGCATCTCGCGCAGAGATCGGCGCAGCTCGAGCTCAGACTGGCGCCGCAGGCCGTTCTTGGCCAAGGGAACGACCACGGAAGCCAGGATCATCAGCACGGTGGCGGTGACCACCAGCTCCAGCAGGGTGAAGCCGCGCTGGGACTTCACTGCACCGTCACGAGGGCGTTGGACCAGCG
>CAITBU010000261.1 GCA_903890595.1 uncultured Holophagaceae bacterium
CACGCTGGTGAAGTCATCCCCCAGGTCCGAGGCCACGGACTCCGTGCCCTCTTCGTACTGGGCCCGGGGCTGGGTGGCATCGACAGGGTAATAGGGGAAGGCCTCCAGCTGCTGGTCCTGGAGGTCCTCCGCCCGGATGAAACCGCGGCGGCTCATGGGCGGGCCTGGGGCAGCTTAGCTGACATAGTCCTCGCCTCCACCGCCGCCGATGCTGATCACGCCTTCTTCTTCGAGCTGGCGCACGATCTCCACCACCTCGTGCTGGGACTTCTCCACGTCCTTCAGCTTCACGGGGCCCATGAACTCCATCTCTTCCTTCATGAGCTCCACGGCGCGGCTGGACATGTTGCGGTAGAACTGGTTCTGGAGCTCCTCGCTGGTGCCCTTGAGGGCGATGGTCAGGGTCTTCTTGTCGGCCCGCTTGAGGATCTCGGCGATGCCGTTGTCGTCGATGAGCAGGATGTCGTCGAAGACGAACATCAGGTCGCGGATGCTGGCGGCCAGCTGGGGGTTCTCGGTCTCGATCTTCTCCAGCACGGCCCGGCCGGTGTTCCGGTCCATGCGGTTGAACAGCTCCGCCACGGCCCGGACGCCGCCATAGGCCTCAGTGGCAAAGGAGCCCAGGGCCTCCAGCTTCTGTTCCAGGATGAGGCTGATGCGCCGCACCACCTCGGGGCTGATCTCCTGCAGGCTGGCCATGCGCATGGCCACATCGCTGCGCAGGGCTTCGGGCAGGCTGGAGATCAGCTCTGCCGCCTGGGAGGCGTTCAGGTGGGCCAGGATCAGGGCGATGGTCTGGGGGTGCTCGCTCTGGATGAACTTGGACAGCTGCTGCGGGTTGGCGCGCTCCAGGCTGGTGAAGCCGGCGCTGGACTCCAGGGCCTTCACCAGGCGGTCGATGATCTTGCGGGCAACCTCAGGGCCCACCGACTTGATGAGCAGCTTCTTGGCGTACTCGATGCCGCCCTGGCTGATGTAGCTGCGGGCCTGGGTCATGGTGTGGAACTCCTCCATGACCTCCTCTGCCACTTCGGGCTGCACGTGCTTGGTGATGGCGATCTCCCGAGAGATGGACTGGATCTCGTCCTCCTCGAGGTACTTGAAGATGTTGGAGGCGGTCTCGTCCCCCAGGGTGACCATGAGGACCGCAGCCTTCTGCATGCCAGTCAGCTTTGACATGGGCTACCGTCCTTCCTCAAGGAGCCAGGACCTCACGAGGGAGGCAATGGTCTCCGGGTCCTCGTGGGAACCGTCCTGCAGGCGCTTCTTGATGAGCTCCCGACGTCGGGCTTCCGGAGCGCTGAAGGCCGCATCGGCGTTCAGCTCGGCCTCGATCTCGGCCTCGATCTCCGACATGGACTTCACCTGGACGGGCTTCCGGCTGGAGCCGGACCCGGAGCCGGGGCTGAAGGCGCCCGCGTCCCCGCCATCGGCACTGGCCACCCGCAGGGGGGTGGGCCGGTTGATGGCGGCAGACATGCGCCTCAGCATGGGGACGAACACCATGAAGAAGACCGCCAGCCCGAGGATGGCGTAGATCAGCGTGGGGGCGAACTGCTTCACCAGGTCGACCCAGAACTGCTTCTTGGCCTCGGCCTCTTCCTTGGGGTTGACCAGCAGGGTGGCAAAGGCCATGTTCTCGACGGTCAGCTCATCGCCGCGCTTGGCCTGAATGCCGACCGCCGTGGCGACCTGGTCCTTGATCTTCTTGAGCTCCTCGGCGGTGCGGGGCGTCTGCTTCAGCAAGGGCTCGCCCTTGGGGTCCTTGTCCCAGCTGCTGAGGTGGTCCACGATTACCGCCAGGGTCACGCGCTTGATGCCGCCAGTGGCCTGATCGATGGCACGGATGGTCTTGCTGATCTCGAAGTTGGTGGTGGTTTCCTTCTTGTCGCTGGATTCCTGGCCCACCCCGGAGCCGCCCCCCGTGGCCGGAGCCACGTTGCTGGCAGTGCCCGGAATGCCGGCGCCGGCGTCTCGCTTCTGGACCTTCTCATCCTTCTGCTGGACGCTGCGCTCCACCTGGCCCTGAGGGTCGAACTTCTCTTCGTTGATCTTCACTTTGTCGAAGTCCAGGTCCACGTGGGCCGTGGCCCGCACCTTCCCGATGCCCACCACCGGCTCCAGGAGCTCCGTGACCCGGCGCACCAGGTGGTCCTCCTCTTCCCGGGCCACCTTCTTCTGGGCATCGCTGGCCCCCACCATGGGATCGCGACCCGTCCGGCTGAGGATGCGGCTGTACTGGTCGATGATCACCACCTGGTCGGGCTTGAGGCCCTCCACGCTGGCGGCCACCAGGTTGACGATGGCCTGGGTGTTCTCATCCGGCAGGATGCGGGACCCGCGCAGCTTGAGCAGCACGCTGGCCTTGGCGTCCTCCTTGTCGGTCAGGAAGGGGCTGTCGTTGGGTGGGGTGATGTGGACCGTGGCTTCGGCCACCTGCTGCAGACTCATGATGGTCTTGGCCAGCTGGGCCTCCATGGCCCGGCGATGGATGACCTTCTGGGAGAAGTCGGTGGTCCCCAGGCCGGCGTTCTCAAGCTTCTCGAAGCCCAGCTTGTCGCCTGTCAGGAGGCCGTCCCCGGCGAACTTGAGGCGCAGGGCGCCCACCCGGCTCTCGGGGACCAGGATGGTCCGCTGGTCCGAGCTGAGCTCATAGGGAACCTGCATCTTGTCCAGCTGGGACACGATGGAGCTGGCCTCCTGGGGCGACACATTGGCCGCCAGGACCCCCTTGTTCTCTTGTCCAGCCCAGATGCTCAGGCCCCCGAGGGCCAGCAGCACTGTCAGGGAAATGGCTGCAACCATGACCCTCTGGGTGGAGCTCATCCCCCGGAATGCGTTGGTGATTTGTTCTGCGAGGTTGGTTTCCCCAGCCATGGGCGTTCCTCAGTCAGGGGTGAGGCCGCGCCCGAAAGCTAAGTCAGCGCTACATCTGCATGCGCATGACCTCGCGGTAGGCATCGATCAACTTGGATCGGACGGCCATCATCATCTGGAAACTTAGATCAGCCTTCTGGACAGCCAGCATGGCCGTGTGCATGTCTGCACCCTCACCAGTCATCAAGTTCCGTGCCTCCTCCTCGGACTGGGTGGAAGCCTGGTTCACATCCTGGAGGGCCTGCTTCAGCAGATCGCCGAAGGCGACGCCCCCCTCACCACCAGCTGAACTCGCACCAGCACCGGGTTTGGAGGGTCCCGAGAGGGGGCCAATGGGGGGCATCTGTGGGAAGTTTAGGAGGGGGTCCATGGGGTCATCTCGGGGAAAGCACTGTCACAGGGTGGGTCAGGAGGGGGGACTGGGCCAGTCGAAATTCCGACAGGGGGGGGTTACTGGGCCCGGAGGATCTCAAGGGCGGAGCTGCCCATGGCCTTGGCTGCCCGGAACACGGCGATGTTGGCCTCATAGGCCCTGCTGGCCTCCGTGAGGTTCACCATCTCTTCCACCGGATTGACGTTGGGATAGTTCACCGTGCCGCTGGCATCGGCGTCTGGGTGGCCCGGCTCGTAGCGGGTCAGGAAAGGCTCTTGGCTGGTGCGGATGCTGGCGACGCGGACACCTGCGGCGGCCAGGGCACCCTGGAAGCCCAAGTCCTGGGCCTGGAACACGGCCTCCTTGCGGCGGAAGGGGCCCCCTTCCTTGGTGCGCGTGGTCTCGCTGTTGGCGACGTTGGAGGCGATGAGCTGAACCCGCAGCCGCTGGGCGGCCATGCCGGTTCCTGCGATGGAGAGAATCTGGGGGATGCTCATTAGTGTGCAACGCTTTCTCGGATGGTGGCGTAGAGCTTCCGAAGCTCGACTTGCATGAAGGTGGAGGCCGTCTGATAGCTGGACTGGGTGCGGGACAGCAGGATGTTCTCTCGGTCCAGGCTGACGTCGTTGCCGTCGTTGCGCTCGGCCTGGGGCAGGAGGGCGTCGGTGCTGGCAGGCAGGGCGGAGCTGGCCGAGCCCTGGAGGTGCATGGGGTGGGTGCTTCGCAGCGAGGTCGGCGAATTATGCCCAGATACTGCCGCTTTCATGGCGGCCTCGAAGCTGAAGTCCTTGGTCCGGTAGCCCGGGGTGTCCAGGTTCGCCAGGTTGGAGGCGATCAGGGTCTGGCGCTTGGAAGCCAGGGACAGCGCGCGATCCATGGTCTGGATCATGCCGTTGCCGCTGATGAGATCGAACATGGGGCACCCTGCAGAATGGGCCGGGTGGAATCCGGCTGACCCAGAGGGATGCAGTCTGCGTGCCGAACTGAAAGATGCAGGGAGGGGCCTCCTGACCCTTGCACTTTACCGAGCGACCCTTGATACACTGGCCCCTCACCCCGAGGCATTCATGATTCTGAACACGCGCAAGCACCAAGACGTGCTCATCCTGCTCCCCGAAGGCAAGGTCACCCTGGGCGATGGCGACCAGGAGCTGGGCGAGGCCGTTCGCACCGCCCTGGCGAACGGAGCCCGGAAGATCGTCATCAACTTCAGCAAGGTGAGTTACCTGGACTCTTCCGGCGTGGGTGAGCTGGTGGGCTGCTACACCTCCATCAAGGGGAAGGGCGGCGAGCTGCGCATCTGCGGCATGAGCTCCAAGATCTTCAGCCTCATCAAGATGACCAGCCTCCACTCGGTCTTCGAGGTGATGGACACCGAAGAAGAGGCCCTCGCCGGCTTCTAGTTGACTGTCCAGCCCTAGGTGGAGGCCGCCTTGAGCGGAAGGGAACCGAAGTGCGGACAGGGACGGCGGGGCCTGGTGCTCTCGCCAACACCGCCCGTTGCGATTCCTCCCGCCCGGCGGTGGCTCGGTCGTCTCCTGGTCCCCGCCCTGCTGGCCCTGACGCCCCTGGCGGCCCAGGGTACCTTCCGCGCTGTCCGCGTTCAGGGCGGTGGGGAGGATGACCGGCGCTATGCCGAGGCGGCCCTGGGCCTCATTCCGGGCCAGGCCGTGGACGGGCCGGCCTTGGCGCAGGCCCTGGCCGCCGTACGCCTGGTGGACCGCTACCGGACCGCGGAGGGCCGCCTCGGCGAGGATGGCCTCCTGCACCTTCAGTTGGAGCCCGTTGAACCCCTGGTGGCCTGGACCTTCGGGGGGGACCCCGTCCCGCCGGCGCTCCTGAAGGGTTTGCTCCCCGACTTGCGCAAGGGCCAGCGGGTTGGGCCCCAGGCTCTGGCCACCCTGGCCACCCTGGCTCGGCGGCACCTCCGGGAGGGCGGCTACCCGCAGGCCCGGGTGGAAGTCCGGGAAGCTGATGCGGGGCGAAACCTCCACTTCACCGTGACCCTTGGCCATCAGTCCCTGGTTCGGGAGATCCGCCTCCAGGGGGATCCGGCGCCCTACACCCAGGAGGAGCTTTTCCGGGAGGCGGGCCTACGCCCCGGGGTCTCCACCTACACGCCGTCGGCCCTCCGAGAAGCCCAGCGGCGCCTCCGCCAGTTCTTCGTGGGGAAAGACCGCCTGGAGGGGTCGGTTCGCCTGCTCCCCGTGGAAGGCGCTGAGGGGGTCCTGGCCATGGAGGTGGACCCAGGCCCCAAGGTCAAGCTGGACGCCCAGGGGATTAGCTTCTTCGGACCCCTCTGGGGGCAGCCCCGCCTGGCGGAGTTCGTGCCTCTGGCCCGGGCGGAGCGCTATGCCCCCAGCCTCCTGGAGGAGGGGGCCGGCCGCATCACCACCTACTTCCGGGACCAGGGCTACCCCGAGGCGAAGGTCACTTTCGTTCGCAAGGTGCTCGAGGGGCCACCGGAGCACCCGACCGCCGTGGCCGTGGTCTTCACCCTGGACCGGGGCCCCCGGCGCACCCTGGGCCAGGTCCAGTTTGAAGGAAACCGGGAGCTGTCCGAGGCAGACCTGCGGGCGGTGGCCACCCTGCCGCGGCGCTTCCTGCTCTGGCCGCCCCATGCCAAGTCCGAGGCCGTGAAGGCCCTGGAGGACCGCCTCACGGCCCTCTACCTGCAGCGCGGTTTCCCGGAGGTCCAGATCCGCCGACGGGTGGAGCCAACCCCAGGCGGCGCTGTGGAGGTGCGCTTCATCATCCGCGAGGGCCGCCGACGGTCCCTGGATGCCCTGGTGCTGGAGCTGCCGGAGGAACCGGGGTACCCCCGGGAGCTCATGGCCCAGAGCCTCTTGCTGGCGTTGGCGGATCAGCCCGTGCGGGTGGCCGGGACCGCCCGCTACACCTCGGACCGGCGGCACCTCCAGGGCCACGAGGGCTTGCTGGAAACCACTCCCGGCGGCGCCCGCCTCAGCTTCAAGCCAGCCCTGCCCCTGGTGCGCAATGACCTGGCCCTTGTGATCTCGGACCTGAGGCATCGCCTGTCTTCCGCAGGGGCGGCCAACCCCCAGGTCAAGTGGGCCTTGGAGGAGGGGGACCTGCAGCCCGTGGTGCGGATCCAGGTTCCTACCCAGCCCCTGGATGTCGCCCGGCGACTGGTGGTGCAGGGGGCCGACCGGACCCGAGCCGAGGCCGTCCTGCGCGAGGCCTTGGTGCCGCCGGGTGCAGCCCTGGACCCCATCAAGCTAGACGAGGCGCAGATCCGCCTGGGCGGCCTGGGGGCCTTCCAGCGGGTGGACCTGCTCACCATGAAGGACCTCCCGGACCAGGACAAAGAACCCTGGGAGCGCGGTGACCTGGCCCTTCGCCTGCAGGAGCGCAGCCCGTGGGTCTTCACCGAGTCCTTCGGCTATGACCGCACCCAGGGCTACCACTTCGGCCTCGCTGCCCAGCGGCTCAACGTGGGTGGCATGGGGCGAACCCTGGACTTCGGTCTGCGAGCCGGGGATCAGACCCTCAATTCTCCTGCCCTGCGGCGGGCCTTCCCCACCGGCGAGGTGAAGCGCTCCGTCGATAGCTACAGCCTGGCCTACACGGATCCCTGGTTCCTGGCAGGACCGCTGGGTTCCTGGCTGGTTCCGCACACCCAGTTCCGCATGGAGGGTGCCTACATCGAGGAGGCCCGGGCGGCCTTCCTGGCCCGTCGTCGGCGCTTCTCACCCGCTCTGGAGTGGAAGCTCGGCCCGGTGCAGACGGTGCAGCTGGGCTACCGGTTTGAGCGAGTGGAGGTGGCCTCCAATACGGACAGCCAGGGTGTCGCCCTCCTGTCCGACCAGGACCTGTTCCTCATCGCCCGAACCCCCGCCCGCAGCATCATCTCTGCGCCCTACCTCCAGGTGGCGGTCGACCGCCGGGACCGCCCCTACGACCCAACCACGGGGTCCTTCTTTCTGGGCCGGTTGGAACTGGCGAACCAGGTCTTCGGGACCTCCACCAACAGCAGTTTCGTGAAGCTGGACCTGCGGAGCCAGTGGAACTGGCCCCTGGGCTTCCATGCGGAGGACGGTGTGCTCATGGCCAACCTGCGCCTGGGACTGGCCCGGCCGACGGCTGACACGGCCCAGGATCTGCCCCTGTCCGAGCGCTTCTTCGGCGGCGGCTCCTTCACGGTCCGGGGCGTGGAACCGGACCTCCTGGGAGACATCCAGCGCACAGACTCCCTGGGCAACAAGCTCATCCAGCCCATCCCCCTGGGGGGGCAGGGCCTGGTGGTGGTGAACCTGGAGTACCGCTTCCCCCTGTTCGGAGGCCAGAGCCTCTGGGGTGAGCTCTTCCTGGACTCAGGGCAGGTCTACCGCAGCCTCAAAGCCCAGGCCGGTGCCCAGACGCCCTTCCCACCGCTGCGGACCACGCTGGGGCTGGGCCTCATCCTTAAGCTGGGGGGCTTTCCCCTCAAGCTCGAATACGCCGCCGACTGGAAGCGCATCCTCGGCCGCCCCCGCACCCAGGACGAGCGGGATACCCAGCTGAAGAGCCTGCTGATCTCAGCCGGGTTCCAGTTCTGAGTTAATCTTTCGGCGAAGGTCCCGGAAGGCTCGGTCCAGCTCTGCTGCGGAGAATGGTTTCTGAATGCCCGCCACATTCGGGTGCCCGGCCAGAGCATCTGCGATGGCCATCTCGCTGTTGCCGGTGGCCATGAGTACTGCCTGACCCGGGACCAGCTTCAGGAGGCGCTCCAGGGTGTGGGCACCATCCAGGCCCGGCATGTTCATGTCCAGGATGACCAGGTCCACCTCCAGCCCTGCCGCCAGCTTGTCCAAGGCCTCGAGCCCGCTGGCCGCTGTCTGGACCTGGTGGCCCAGCAACTCCTCCAGCATGGGCGCCAGGGATTCCCGGATCAGCTCATCGTCGTCCACCAGCAGAATCCGCAGGGGTTCGGAGGGGGCCTCCGCAGCCGTCGGGGCCTGGCAGGCCTGCAAGGCAGGGCCCACCACTGGAGGGGGCGGGAAGTGGAGGCTCACCTCCGTCCCCCTGTCGGGGAGGCTGGCGAGGCTCATGTGGCCCCCATGGGCCTGCATGACGCCGTAGGCCATGGACAGGCCGAGGCCTGTCCCCTTGCCCACGGGCTTGGTGGTGAAGAAAGGCTCGCAGGCCCGCAGACGAACATCTTCAGTCATGCCCATCCCAGTGTCCTGGACGCAGAGGTCGTAGCCCCCGCCCACCCGGTGGCGGGTCCGGATGACCAGACTCCCCCCGCCTGGCATGGCGTCCAGCGCATTGACGCACAGGTTCATGATGGCGTGGCTGAGGGACCCCGCATCCCCCTGGAAGGGCTCCAAGGTGGGCTCGAGGTCCGGCGTGACCTCCACCCGCTTGAGGCTGGCCCGGTCCAGCAGGGGAACGATCTCCAGCACCAGCGCATTCAGGTCCACCGGGCCGGTGGTGCCCAGGTCCTTGCGGGCGAAGTAGAGCAGGCTGCGGACCACATCGCGGCCCCGGAGGCAGGCCTTGGTGATGGTATCCAGGGCCCGGGCCAGGGGATCCGTGTCTGGCAGTCGCTCCCGGTGCCCGGAGGCCAGGCCCAGGATGGCGGCCAGCACATTGTTGATATCGTGGGCCACGCCCCCGGCCAGGCTGCCGAGGCTCTCCATTTTTTGGGACTGGTGGAGCTGGGCCGCCAGCACCCGCTGGCGCTCCTCCCCGCGGCGGCGCTCGGTGATGTCGATGCCGATGCCTGTGAAGTAGGTCTTCCCGTCAATGGCCACCGGGGCCGCAGTGAAGTGCATGGAGATCGGGGGACCCGCCCTGACCTGGAGGAGGGCCTCGGCATCTCCGAAGCCGGTGGCCAGGGTGGTCTGGACCGCCGCAAGGACGGTCTCCTGGCTGACTGGATCGTCCTTGTACCAGTCCAACAGGGACATCTTGCTGAGCTCTGCCGCCGAGTAGCCCGTCATGGTCTCGTGCCGGCGGTTCCACTTCACCAGGTGGCCCTGGTCATCGTAGAGATAGACCAGACCCGGGATGCTGTTGAAGATGGCATCGATGAGATCCCGCTCCCGGAGGAGGTCCGCCTCGGAGCGCTTCCACTCCGTGATGTCACGAGCGCTGCCCTGCAGGCCCACCATGCGGCCCTGCGAATCCTTCAGGGCACTCACGGTGGCATTGAGCCAGCGCCAGCTTCCGTCTGCATGGAGGCACCGGTAGTCCACCTCTGGCAAGGGGTCCCGGCCCCCGAGGGCGGCTGCCAGGACTGCTTCGCAGGCCTGCACATCTTCCGGGTGGACGAAGGCTTGGAAGGGGTGCTGCAACGCCGCCGGCACGGAATGTCCCAGGTGGCGGGCCCAGCTGGGTGACAGGTAGGTGAAGCATCCCTGAGGGTCGAGGACGAAGACGATGTCGTGGATGTGTTCAAGCAGCAGCCGGTGCTCCTCCTCGCTGCGCCGGAGCAGATCCTCTACCTCCTTGCGCTCCGTGATGTCCACAGCGATGCCGAGGTGGCGCACGGGGCAGCCGACTTCATCCAGGACGGGGCTGGCTCGGGACATGAGCCAGCGCACGGAGCCGTCCGGTAGGCAGACCCGCCACTCGAAGTTCAGCTCGGCATGCGCTGCCATGGCTCCCCGGGCCACCTGCTCCATGTGCGCCCGGTCGTCGGGATGGACCAGGTCCAACCAGACCTGGAAGGAAGGCTCCACGCTGCTGGGTGCCAGGCCGAACAGATGGTAGAGGCCCTCTGACCAGAAGCTCTGACCCGTCCTGAGGTCCCACTCCCAGGAACCGGCCTGGGCCGCTTCGTGGGCCAGGCGGAGGTGCCGCAAGGACTCCTCCAGTCGCTCGTGGGTCTGCTTGCGGGCCAGGGCGAGGCCGATGCTGGCGGAGATGCCCTCCAGGAAGGTGATCATCTCCGCCGAGAAGCAGTTGGGTCGGGGATCGTTCAGCTGAAGCAGGCCAACGATGCGCTCGCCGGAGCGGATGGGGATGAGGGCGACCGACCGGTAGCCCGCGTGGATGCACCGGTTCCTGGGGTGGAGGCGCGGGTCCTGGTCCAGCGGGACATCCAGGAAGGGGAGCGCGTCGTTGGTCCAGGCGCTTCCGCCCGGAGTGAACAGGGGGTTGGCGGGGTCGATCTTCCCGGTCAGCACCAGACCGCAGGTGCACTCGTAGAGCGGCTCGCCGTCGGGCCCGGAGAGCGGAGTCCCCTCCCGGGTTCGCGCCCTGAGGCAGGTCTCGGCCTGGATGAAGTCCAGGGGAAAGCCGGAGTGCGCGGCATAGTTGAAGTCCCCCTCGGCGGCCAGACGGATGGCCGCCGCTGCCACCCCCATCTCGCGCTGGACCACCTGCAGGATGAGGCTGGCGGCCCGGGTGGGGTCTTCTTCCCGATTCAGCACATCGAGGATGTCCACGGTGAGGGAGCGCTGGTGGTCAGCCCGAACCCGCTCGGTGATATCCAGGATCTGGGACACGAAGTGCAGGGCCCGGCCCTCCACATCCCGGACCAGGGACCCATTGATCTGGACCCAGACCTCCGAACCGCTCCGATGCAGGTAGCGCTTTTCCAGCTGGTAGGACTTGCGCTTCCCCTCGAGCACCTCCCGGACCAGCTCCAGGTTGCTGGTGAGGTCCTGGGGGTGGGTGATGGCCTGGTATCCGGTTTCAAGCAGATCGTGCTCTTCCCAACCCACCATGGCGCACAGGATGGGGTTCACCTTCAGGAACTGTCCCTCGAGGCTGACCAGAGCCATGCCGATGGGCGAGGCCGCAAAGGCCTCCTCCATCTGGATTTCGCTGAGCCGACGGGCGGCCTCCGCACTGCGCCGCTCAAGCTCTCCGGCGGCCCGAACTGCCGCAAGGGCCAGAATGGCCTCCCCCATCCGGGGGGACACAACGGGTCTTCGACCGATCGCGGCGATGAGTCCGATGGGGCGCCCCAGAGAGCTCCACAGGGTGGCCCCCAGGTAGCTCTCTGCACCCATCTCCTGGAGCACCACATCCCGGGGGAACAACTCCTGGACCCGGGCGGGGAAGCTGCATACGGTTCGGCCCACCACTTCCCCACAGGGGGTGTCCTTCAGGGTATAGGTGACATTGTCCTCAAAGCGTCCATCGAACCACACCGCGAGGGTCTCCGCACTCAGCTCATCTCCGCAGAGGCGGTCGATGCAGATGTAGTCCACTTGTAGCGCTTTCGCCAGGTAGCGGGCCAGGGCATGGAAGAAGTCGCCACCACCTTCGGCATCCCAGAGGGCCTCCGCCAGGAAGGCATGGGTCTCCTCGACCGCCTTCCGAACCGTGATGTCCTGGATGGTGCCCAGGATCGCCACGGGCCGGCCTCCGTCATCCCTGTCCACGGTGGCCTGGCTATGCACCCACCGGCAGGTGCCGTCGGGCTGGAGAATGCGGTGATCCAGGTCGAAGATGCCCTCTCCGAGAAGGGCCTGCGTAGCCGCAGCCTCTACTCGGGCCTGGTCCTCTGGATGCACGACCCGCTTCAGCAGGCCCTGGAGGCCAGGGACCTCCTGAGGGGTCAGCCCCAGGATCCGCTGGGCTTCTTCGGAGAGGCTGACCTGCCCTGATGGGAGGTCCAGATCCAGGAAGCCTAACTGAGCCAGGGCCTGGGCCTGACGCAGTCGGGACACGCTCTGGAGGCTGGGGGCATCCCCCTCGCGAGCCTGGGACGACCGGCTGTCAGGATTGCTGGGGCTTGCCATGCCTATTCCCTGGTGGCGATCCCATGGGGGCGCCACAGACCTCATCGGTGTCCGGTGAACCCTGGATAAGTCCTAGGCTCCCGTCAGCGGTAGCAGAACTTCGCTGAGGGGTCACCGAGCCCCGGCGGGTTGGGGAGGGCTCGGGTGGCTGCTGAGGGGCAATGTTGCTCCAACTCGGAACGGAAATTTTCTATGTCCTTGGTGGTAGCGGATAGGAATTCGAGAAAAGGAGTAAAAAACGAGTCCCCGAACACGGGTGTTTGGCCGGGACAAAACATGCCAATAGACCTGAATGTCAATTGAGCCAAATCTGCCTATTTCTTAAACATGGCAAACTTCCCCTGCCTGGAGCGGCGTACCCTTCGAGGGAGGAAAGAGATAATCCAATCGAGAATTAATCCAGAGTCTCTCAAACTCCTTGTTTTTCGGTCATTTTGTATATAATTAATGATAAGCAATGACCCAAGCCGAACAGGCGTTCGGGGATTTTACAGTCTCCAATGCAGGCCCCACACACCCAACGATTCGGATAAAATCGTCAAACTGAAAGGACATTTCATATGCCAAATATCGCATCCGTTCTGAAAGAGGAAATCGCTCGCCTCGCCCGCAAGGAGATGAAGGCCGAGACCGAGCGCTGGAAGAAGGCCACGGCCCAGCACCGCACCGAAATCGCTGCCCTCAAGCGGCGCCTGTCTGACTTTGAGCGGCTGGTCGCCACCCTCGGCAAGAAGGTGACGGGCAAGGCTCCAGAGGAAGACGGCGGACTCAAGAAGCCGCTCCGCTTCCGCTCGAAGGGCCTGCAGACCCTCCGCAAGAAACTGGGCCTCTCCGCTGCCGATCTGGGTCAGCTGGTCGGCGTTTCCGCGCAGACCGTCTACCACTGGGAAGCCGGGAAGACTCGCCCCAAGGCCCAGCAGTTGACCGCCATCTCCAACCTCCGCACCACCGGCAAGCGCAAGGTCAAGGCCCTGCTCACCTCCCTCAACGAGGCTGCCCAGCCCGCAGGCGCCGAAACCGAATAAGCGCAGCCCCTGTGGCAACGGACCCCGGCAAGGGCAGGCTTCTCCTGTCACTTCCGGGGTCCTCGCTGTGGATCGTCCCTACTGGGGTTTGTCCCCCTCCGGGGCTGGCTCGATGGCTTTGCCGCGCTCAGCCTTCAGGAGCACCTCCTTGACCATGAGCTGGGCATCCTCCGGGCTGAGCTGAGTCTTCCAGGCGGGCATGGTCACCCCGAACAGGATGCCGTTCAGGATGCCCCGGCTCATCCTGCGGATCTCCCGCTCAGAGCCTGGCCCGCCGGCCTGTCTGAACTCCTCGGCGACGACGGTGAAGTCCATCCCGCCCAGCCGCTTGCCCTCGGGGGTGTGGGCCGATCCGTCCAGCCCGTGACAGCGGGTGCAGTTCTGCTGGAAGAAGGCCCGCAGCTCCTGCACAGACTTGGCCTTCGGGGGCTCGGCCCCGGCACAGACGAGGGCGGTCGCCAGGGCCAGCAACAGCATCGGAGGGTGCCGGGGCCAAGTCGGCGCTGCCTGCGGAAGTCGGCCGCAGGTAGGGGCAGGCGTGGTTGGCAGGACGGGGAAAGTTGGGAACATGGACGCTCCTGGAGGCCGGTGGTCGCTGGGTGGTGCAGGGGGGTATCCACCCAGCATCCCGCACGCGGGTTGGTGCACCAGATCCGGATTGCCGATTGCGACCAGTCCGGTCGTGCCTGGCCTGACGGGGCTCAGGTCCGCCGAGCCCGGGCCTCTGTCAGGGCCACCGCCATGCGCTTACAGGCTTCGTTCTGTTCGTCGAGGTCGTGGGCCGCGAACCCCAGGCAGATGTACGGGAGATTCTGGCGGTGGAGATCGTAGAGGCTACCGGGGTAGAAGACCACGCCGTTGGCCAGGCAGCGCTCGCACCAGGCCTCCAGGGGGACATCCTCAGCCACCCGGATCCAGAGGGAGAGGCCCTCCCGGGGGTTCTTGAGGGAGATGGCCGGATGAAGGTGGAAGAGCAGGCGGTCCACCATGGTCTCCCGTCGCTCGTCGGTGAGCTTGCGGATGCGCCGGAGGTGCCGGACGATCTCACCGTCCCGGAGGGTCTCCTCGATGGTGGCCTCCTGCACCAGGTTGCCGGGCCAGTCCACCAGCTGTCGCTGCTGGGCCAGGGTCTTGATCAGGCTGGACTCGCCCGCCAGGAAGCCCACCTGGAGTCCCGGCGCCAGGATCTGCTCGAAGCTGCCGAAGTAGAGCACGCGGCCGTGGGGATCCTCGCTGGCCAGGGGCAGGCTGGGGTTCTTTTCTCGGTGAAAGCCCAGACCAAGGTCGCCCTCGAGGATCCGGAACCCGTGGGCCCGGGAGAGCTCCAGCAGATGCTTGCGACGGGACGGATCCAGCACCACCTGGGTGGGGTGCTGAGGGTTGGCGGAGAGGTAGAGCAGTCGAATGGGCTCCTGGATGAGGAGAGCCTCCAGGGCCACGACATCCAGCCCGTGGGCATCCACCGGAACAGCAAAGAGCCGAGCACCCGCAGCCCGGAAGGCTTCGGCCACCCGGAACATTCCAGGGTTCTCCACAGCCACTGCATCCCCGGGGGCAAAGAGCACTCGGGAGACCAGGTTGAGCGTGCTCATCAGGCCGCGGGTGAGCAGCAGGTTGCCCGCTTCAATGGACAGCCCCCGCATGTCCCCGAGCATCTTGCAGAGGGACTGGCGCAGGTCCAGGAGGCCCCGGGGATCCCAGCCGGGCTGCAGCAGGCGCTCCGGGTGGAGCTTGAGCACCCGCCCGTAGGCCCGGTGGATGGCCTCGGTGGGGGTGAGCCTCAGGTCCGTCGTATCTGGGATGAGCTGAAACGACTCCACCGCAGGAGCTCCGGGCTGGAAGAAGGGTTCGCTGCGGGGAGTGGTCCGTTTCCAGGAGGCCGAGTCCTGGGCTGAGATCCCTGCAGGAGCTTCCAGGACGAAGGGCAGCTTCTGAGCCACGAAGGTGCCCCGGTCAGGGGCCACCTCGATCCAGCCCTCAGCTTCCAGCTCCCGGTAGGCGGCCAGGGTCGTGTTGCGGTTCACGCCGAGCAGCTCGGCCATGGCGCGGGTCCCCGGGAGGGCATCCCCGGGCTTGAAGCGCCCGGTGCGGATGCCCTCCTCGATGGCCTTCACCAGCTGCAGGTAGAGCGGCTCTGGAAGGGTTCGGTCAAGCGCAATGGCAAGGTCCCAGCTACCCAACGTGGAGCTCCCGAATCCTAGACCAGAATCCTGTCATGGGTCCATTCCGTCAAGATGAGGGGTCAATAGCCCAGGCCGCCGCCCCCGCCCGTGCCGGTACCGCCACCGGTCCCGATGCCCGAGGGGCCGTAGGTGATGACGCCAAACAGGCCATGGGTCTCGGTCTGGGAGCCAGCGGTCACGAAGAGCTGATTGACCCCTCCCGCCGCAGCGCCGTTCCCGAAGGAGAGGCCCCAGAGGCCACTGATGACCATGGGCGCTCCACTGGCGTCCGACAGCTGGCCCATGCTGGCGCCGGTGGTGGGGTTATAGGCGGTGATGCGGCCATCCCCGAAGTTCCCCACTAAGAGGGCTCCGCTGAGGGGGCCGAAGTCCGCTGGGGCGATGGCCAGGCCCCAGGGTGCGTTGAGGAGCCCCCCGGAAGCGAGGCGCTGAACAAACGTCCCGTCCAGGTTGAAGACACTCACATACCCGTAGCCCGCACCCGGGGTCTCGCGCAGGGCCGAGGTAGCGTACTTGGCGTAGGTGACGAACAGCTTGCCCGCAAGAACCTGCACGTTATAGGGCGAGAAACCGGCTGGGAGGGTGGGGTCTACCAGCGCACCGGTGCCCAGGTGGACCGGAGCGTAGGACGCATCAAAAACATCCACGGTCCCTGCGGCCAGGTTGGCGGCATAGATGTAGCGGGTGGCAGCGGTGCCTCCCACGGCCAGGCCGGTGTAGACCGCCTGGCTGCCGGAGTTGTCCACCCTGCGGGTCATGACCGTGCCGCTGCTCCAGCCGCAGATGCAGCCGTCGAGAGAGGCGATGATGAACTGATCCCCGCTAAAGCTGGCGGAGCCGTTGAAGGTCACGCCCGTGGGGCCACCCATGGCGTGTCCCGGGATGGGCGGGATGGCCACGATCACCGGGATGGTGGGGGGCTTGCCCACGCCGTCGTAGACCGTCGTTGTAGAAGTACCCTGGTTGGCCACCCAGAAGTCTGTGGCCGGGCCAAAGGCGAGACCCCAGGGGTTCACCAAGTTGGCGTCCGTGGTGATGGCGCCAGTGGCAGCCTGGTCGGACACCAGCCGGGTGAGCTGATAAGAGGGAGGCGCCGCCAACACGGGCGTGGAATCGCCAGCGGAACCGCCACCGCAGGCCAGGAGAAAGAGGATCCCCGTGCCGGCCAGTAGGCCCGCTGCGAGAGCGGTCCTGGTTCGCAGGGGCGTGGTGGGTGATGCAGGCGTTCGGGTCATGGTTGCCTCCAACTCGCCGTAGCGAGGGCTGTTTGGGTTTTTTGCGCGCCGGGAGAGGATCCCCAGTTGGCTCAGAGTCGGGGCCAGGGGGAGGCCTCACCAGATCCGGTTCGGAATTGCTGGCCCATCCGGTTGCTTTCATGACACCTTTTTCTACGGGCTGGACATTTAGGTCCCGTCCAAGCCACCTCTGCACACCTTTCCCATGTCCCTGAACCTTCGCTGGCTCCTTCCTCTGATCGCCTCGGCCGCCTTCGGCCAGGAGGCGGTGGCCTACTTCCCTGAGCCCACCGATCGGGGGCGCTTCGCCTGGGAGATGACCCTCTGGCGGGACCAGGTGGAGGACCCGAGGACGCCCTCTGCGAGCTTCAACCGCTTGGGGGCGCAGCTTCGTCTCCGCTGGACCTGGGAGCAGGACTGGTTGCGCCTGGTGGCGGGCACTCGCTCCGCCATGGGGACTGACGGAAATCGCTTCAACCTGCCGCGCTGGGATCAGCAGCCCTCCAACGGTACGCAGCTGGACGTTGGCCACGCCGACCTCTCCTGGGTGACAGCCCAGACCTTCGGAACCCTGCGCCTGGGCTTCCAGGAAAACGCCTTGGTGACGTCCCAGGTCATGTGGGACCAGGACCTCCGCTTCCTTGGCGCCGGCGGCATCGCCGGGGTGCGCGACCTGGAGGGCCTCCTCGGGGAGGCCAGCCTCCGGGGTGCTGCGGGTCGGGTTCGGGACATCCTGGGCGGGGATGTGGACCTTGCTGCGGTGCAGGGTGTTCTAAAGACGGATCTGGGCCCCACCTCCTGGACGTTGCACGCCGGGCGCTGGGGGCTGGCCTGGGACCCCGGCAGCGCCCGCCTGCGCCGCCTGCCCGGTGGCAGTGCCACGGCCCGCCAGAAGCTTGTGGTGGACACGGGTGGACTGGTTGGGACCTGGCATGTGGCTTTCCCCCTGGCCTTCAGCTGGTCCGCATCCAGGGACCGGGCGACCGGGGAGACCAGCGGGGAGGCGCAGGTCTCTGCCGGCAGCCGGGAGCGGGTCTACTGGCCCCACCTCGCCTACACCTGGCAGCGGCTCTCTGCCACGGGCTCGCTCTACCCGGTCAATGGGGACGAGTGGTGGTTCTACCGCCGGGCCCGAGGCCCCCGGGTGGACCTCTCGGTGCCGCTGCCGGGCCACTGGCTGGTGAGCCTCTCGGTCATTCAGCAGCGGCCCGAAGGCGAGACTGGCCTCTCCACCCGCAGCCTGCTGACCCTCACCCGACGGTTCTGAGGCTTAGTAGTTCCGCTCGTCCACGGGCGGGGCGTAGTCCCGGCCGAACTTGTTCTTGTGGGGCTCGAGGACAGGCAGGGAGGCTTCCAGCTCCCAGGAGCCCTGGGTCACGCCTTCGCCGACATTCAGGATCCAGACCTTCTCTCCGGCTTCGGGATGCCAGAGGCGGAGGCGGTAGGAACCCGGGGGTACCGCATCGAAGGCCAGGCCCGTCCGGCCATCCAGGAGCTGGGCGAAGGGGGTGGTGACCACCAGGAGGAAGGCGTTCATCTGGTGGTGGACATTGCAGTACAGCTTCACCAGGCCGGGGTTGGCAACCTTCACCCGGGGGTTGTCGCCGGGCCGGTACTGGCCGGTGTCGAAGCGGTTGCCTGGGGTCACGCTGAACACGTTGTGAAGGATGTGGTCCAGGTTGGGGAAGACCACCTCCGTACCCGGCGTGGCCAGGGAGACTCTGGGGGTGAAGGCCTTGCCCACCGTCCGGATGACCACTGGCTTCAGGGGTTTCACGGCCGCCAGGGGGGCGTTCAGTGGCTCCAGGATGGCCACGACGTCCTGCAGGGAAGGGCGCACCCGACCCCCCTTGTCCCGGAGGTGGACCGGACCCTGGACGCTGCCCGCCGTCAGGGGCACAGCCAGGAGCAGCAGCCCCACGGCCCCTTGGCACAAACGGTTTCGGCTATTCATCAAAAATAGATTCTATGCAAGCATGCGACCAGTCAAGGATTCCCGATGCAGCCAACCATGAGGTGGTACCAGACCCTGGCGTGGACGTTTTTTGTCCGCCAGGCGGCCGCCATTCTCGGGCTCCTGGCGATCATTCTCTGGGTGGCCTATAGCGAGGCCGAGCGGGGGGCCCGAACCTCCGCCAGTGCCAGCCTCACGGCCGGGGGCTATGTCCTGGACCGGGCCTTTGAGCAGCAGGGGCGGGCCATGGATGCCGGCCTGGAGGTCTTCACCCAGTACTCCGGAAACGTGGCCCTCATCGAGCACGCCCTGGAGTCGGAGGCCACCACCAGTCTGGCTGAGGCCCTGGCCGAGAACCTCCCCAGGCTGAGTGCAGAGACCGCTTTGGTGGTCCGTCAGGACGGCACCCTCCTCGCCAGCACCACCGGGGGCGGCCGGCCCACTTTGCCCCAGGTGGGCATCCTCCAGATGGCCCTGGCCCCTGAGCTGGCCAAGGAGGCGGGCCAGCCTGGCCCCTTCTACCGCGGCTTCTTTCGAGAGGACTGGGGCGACCGCCCTGGGGTCTACCATGCGGTGGCCCGCCCCCTGCGTTCCCCCGCTGGAAAGCCCCTGGGGGCCATGCTGGTGGGTGTGCGGGTGGACGACCGCCTGGCCTCCGACCTCCGCCGCTTGGCCGTGGCGGGTCCCCTGCGCGGCGATGCTGCGGCCCAGCTGGCGGTGCTCAGCCAGTTTGGGACCCTCGGTACGACGTTCTCTGAAGCGGAGGCCCTCAACCGGCTGCTGGCCCGGGAACCCAACCTGCTGGCTGTGCGAGGGCAGGTCCTGGACGGCCAGCGCTCTAGCGTGCTGCCCCTGCAGGTGGGAGGCCGCGCCTACCTCGGCATGATCTCCCCCCTGCGCGGGGTGAACGCCCTGGACCTGGAGATGGCCACGGTGCTGATGATGCCCGTAGAGCCCCTCCGGGCACCCTTCCGCAACCTGCAGAAGGCCATCCTGATCGTGGGGGTGGTGGGCCTGCTCGTGGCCCTGGGGCTCAGCCTCTACCTGGCCCGCAAGGTCACCGCACCGCTCAAGGCCCTGGCCACCGCCGCCGAGGGTCTGGCCAAGGGAGAGCTCCCGGAGACCTTGGCCATCCTGCCCACCCAGGACGAGGTGGGCGTCCTGACCCGGACCTTCAAGTCCATGGTGGCTGAGCTGAAGACGAAGGATGAGTGGCTGGCCCTCCTGGAGGGGGCACGGAAGAACCAGGGCGGCATCGGCCACCCTCCGGCCGAGGGGCTGGACCTGCTGCCGGGGATGGTGAGCCTGCACCCCGGAGTGGCGACCCTGGAGGCTGGCGTGGAACTCCCCGAAGTCCTCCGGGATGGCTGCGTCTTCGCCGACCGGTACCGGGTGGACGGGCTCCTGGGGCGGGGTGGCATGGGTGTGGTCCTGCGGGTGCACGACCTGCACCTGGATGAGGAAGTGGCCCTCAAGGTGGTCCGCTCCGGGCTGGCGAAGGACCCGGCCTTCCTGGATCTCATGAAGCAGGAGATCCGCCTCGCCCGCAAGATCACCCACCGCTACGTGCTGCGCACCCATGACTTCGGCGAGTCCGATGGCCTGCCCTTCGTGACCATGGAATACCTCAACGGCATCACCCTCCGCAGCCTGCTGGATGGGCGGGGGCGCCTCCCTCTGCCGCTCGTCCTGCGGATCGCCCGTCAGGTGGCTGAAGGACTGGAGGCGGCGCATGCGGTCGGTGTGGTCCACCGAGACATCAAGCCCGCCAACGTGCTGTTCGACGGGCGGGGTGATGTGAAGATCATGGACTTCGGCCTGGCCGCGCCCACGGCGGGTCTGGCTGCCAGCGATGGCGGGTCCATCGTTGGCTCGCCCCGCTACATGTCCCCGGAGCAGATTCGCGGGAACCGCGTGGATGCCCGCACGGACCTCTATGCCCTGGGGGTCATGCTCTTCGAACTGTGCTCGGGCCTCCCCCCCTTTGACAGCGGCAGCATCGGCAGCCTCCTGACCCTGCACCTCAGCACCCCGGCACCTGCCCTATCGGGGGTGATGCCTGGGATCACGCCAGAGCTGGATGCCCTGCTGAAGCGGCTCATGGCCAAGGCACCGGAGGACCGCCCCCAGACCGCCGCCGAGGTGGCTGAGATCCTGAAGCTCCTGGCATCCAGGGGGGGCAACAGCACCCTCTCCTGAGCGGGCCCCTGGCCGCAGCAGTGCCGGTTCCAACCGGATGCCTGGGAATTCGCTGAACGGATCTGGAGGGCGGTGAGCTGAGGGTGGAGATTGGGGTCTCAACCGGCGCTTCAGCTTTGGCGCTCGCCCACCCAACCCAGCCTCGGCGTCGAGGCCCATGCGGGGAATCTCCATGCCGAACCATGAATCCAAACCTCCCGCCGCCCTGGGTTCCGGCGTGGACCGCAGGGCCTTTTGCTTGGGTGCCCTGGCGGCAGGGCTGGCTCTGGCCAGCAGCGGCTGTGGCGGGGGGTCCGCCGCTGACCCCATGCCGGGCCCAGCGCCCACGCTGCCCGTCACCACCACCGACACCAAGGCCGGCCTGCTGGCCACGCCGAATGGGACCACCCGGGACTACCGGAACCAGGGGAGCTTCTTCCTCGTGAGGGATGCCACCGGCATCTACGCCATGACGGCCATCTGCACGCACCTGGGGTGCACCGTGGGCTTGTCGTCGGGCGGCAGCCTCCTCTGCCCCTGCCATGGCAGTCAGTACGACCTGGCCGGAGCGAACCTGGTGGGCCCCGCCGTCCTACCCCTGGCCCACCTCGAAGTCACCGAGGCCACCCCTGGCGGCTTCCTAACCGTCAACCCCGCCCGCCCCGTGGCCGCAGCGGCGAGGCTGAGCTGAGGTCGGCGCTTCGACAACCGCCCGACGATACAAATCAAAAGGCCGCGGTTGCGGCCTTTTGATGGTTGGCGCGGGCGGTCTCGAACCGTGCGTCCGGCTGGGCACGGGGCCTGATCGCTTCCGGCGCTCCACAGGAGCACCTCCAGCGGGCCCCTACCTGCCCGCCGGACTTTCTCGGCGGTCCGAGACCGCCCGACGATATAAATCAAAAGGCCGCAGTTGCGGCCTTTTGTGGTTGGCGCGGGCGGTCTCGAACCGCCGACCCCCACCGTGTCAAGGTGGTGCTCTACCGCTGAGCTACGCGCCAATGCGAGGCTCTATTCTAGCGCAACGGCTGAGGCTGTCGAGGGTGGGTCTTCAGGGCTAAGCCTGGGGGCCTGCGGGGGCTAGGGCGCCTAGGACTGGAGGGTCCACATCAGGATGGCCGCCAGGGTGATCGCCGCGAGGACGATCCAGTTCCCCGCCTGGGGGTGGTCGATGGCGAAGCGCAGGAAGGGATGGGGCGCATGGGGAAGGTGGGTGCTCATGGCGACCTCGGTTCCGGGGGATGAAGCCCCCCCAAGGATGGGTCCAGCCAGCTGCTCGCGCCCGGATTTCTTGGCTGGGCGTTCAGGAGCGGAAATCGGGCCAGAAGAGCCAGGCGACCAGGGCTCCGGTCAGGATAAGGACCCAGTCCAGGAAAGTCGTTCCGCTGCTGCTTGGGTGCCGAAGGGAATGGGTGACCATGGGGGTCTCCTTCCAGAGCGTCCCTCTCAGCACCCAGGATCGTCCCCTCCGTGGAGGCTCGCCGTAACAAATCGGGAACTTCTGCGCCCGGCTACTCCACCGTGACGCTCTTGGCCAGGTTCCGGGGCTGATCCACGTCGCAGCCCCGCAGGACGGCGATGTGGTAGGCCAGCAGCTGCAGGGGCACAGCATAGACGATGGGGGCCAGCCAGGGGTGAACCGCCGGCAGCTCCAGGACGTCCTCGGCGATGCCGGCGAGGCCGGTGTCCCCCTCGGTGACCAGGGCCAGGATGCGGCCATCCCGGGCGGCAGCCTCCTGCAGGTTGCTGAGGGTCTTCTCGCGGTGGGCATCCCGGGGCATGAGGGCCACCACGGGCAGGGTCTGGTCGATGAGGGCAATGGGGCCGTGCTTCATCTCGCCCGCCGGATAGCCCTCGGCGTGGATGTAGGAGATCTCTTTGAGCTTCAGGGCCCCCTCCAGGGCGATGGGATAGCAGGGGCCACGGCCCAGGTAGAGGAAGTCCTTGGCATCCTTCCAGCGGTGGGCCCAGCGCATGATCTGGGGCTCCAGGGCATTGAGGCGCTCCAGATGGGCGGGCAGCTCCCGCAGGCCCTGGAGGAGCTCGGCCCGGAGCTCAGGGGCCAGGGTGCCCTTGGCCTCGCCCAGGCGCAGGGCCAGCAGGGTCAGCACCGCCAGCTGAGTGGTGAAGGCCTTGGTGGAGGCCACGCCGATCTCAGGGCCCGCATGGGTGAGGATGGTGGCCTCGCACTGGCGCGTCGCGGTGGACCCCATGACGTTGCAGATGGCCAGGGTGCGGGCACCGCGGGTGGCGGCCTCCTTCATGGCAGCGAGGGTGTCGGCGGTCTCACCGCTCTGGGTGATGCCGATGATGAGGGTGCCGGGCTGGATCACGGGCTCCCGATAGCGGTACTCACTGCCGTAGTCCACCTCTACTGCCACCCGGCTCAGCTGCTCGATGAGGAACTTCCCTACCAGGCCCGCATGCCAGCTGGTGCCGCAGGCCACGATGTGGATGCGCGTGAGGGCCGCCAGTTCCTCGTCGCTGAAGGGCAGGTCGAGGGGAATGGCCTCGCCGTCTACAGGCAGGCGGTTCAGCAGGGTGTTGGAGAGGGCCTGGGGCTGCTCGAAGATCTCCTTCTGCATGAAGTGCTTATGGCCCCCCTTCTCCGCCGCCACGGGGTCGTAGGGGATGGCCACCACGGGCCGGTGGACCTCGCTGCCATCCATGCGGAAGATGCGGGCCCCGGCGCGGGTCAGCTCCACCAGATCCCCGTCCTCCAGGAAGATCACCCGCCGGGTGTGGGGCAGGAGGGGCACCACATCGGAGGCCAGGAAGGTCTCGCCTTCGCCCAGCCCAAGCACCATGGGCGGCCCGCTGCGGGCGGCCAGGATGCGGTCGGGATCGCCCGCATGGAGGCAGGCCAGGGCGTAGATGCCCTTCATGCGGCTGACGGCCTCGCGGAAGGCCTCGAAGAAGGGCAGGCCCTGCTTAAGAAGGTGGGCCACCATGACCGGGAAGCACTCGGTGTCGGTCTCCGAGCTGAAGGTCTCGCCAGCTGCTGTCAGCTCGGCCCGCAGCTCCAGGAAGTTCTCGAAGATGCCGTTATGCACCGCCACCACCTGCCCGTCCGCGCTGCGGTGGGGGTGGGCGTTTTCTTCTGTGGGCCGGCCATGGGTGGCCCAGCGGGTGTGGCCGATGCCCAGGGGGGTGGGATCGGCGGAGTCCACCTTGCTGGCGAGGTTTACCAGCTTGCCCGAGGCCCGGATCAGCCGGAACGTGCCATCCCCAGGGGCCAGGGCCACGCCAGCGCTGTCATAGCCGCGGTACTCCAGGCTGCGCAGGCCGTTCACCAGGATGTCGACAGCCCCCCGCTGGCCGATATAACCGACGATTCCGCACATGGGAGACCCCCTATAACGTCACCTTACCGTGCAGGAGGCCGGCTTCCTATGGGGTGGCGGCTACCCGAACCGTGGGCGTTTCGCCGCACCCACCCTGTGGCGGATTGGCCCCGCCCCTCAGGAGGTGGCCCGGCGGCCCGGCTTGAGCCAGCCCAGGAGGGTGCGCCGGACCTGCTTCTTGATGCGGCTGGCCACGAAGGGTCCCAGGCGCCCCTTCTCCCGGAGGATGCGCACGAAGAGGTCCCGCTTGCGCCGGGGTGGCTGGCGGCGGTTGCCTGCGGGCACCAGGCTGAGCGCACCCTTGGTGCAGGCTGACACGCAGGCGCCGCAGCCCAGGCAGACCGCGGCCGTCACGGCGGCGAAGCGGTCCTGGGGCGAGGCAAAGGTCTCCCCCTTGGCCAGGCCGATGGCCTTCACGTTGCAGGCGGGGAAGCAGGTGCCGCAGTAGTCGCAGTCCTCGGGGTTGATGACGGCGGTGAAGCCCGTCTTGGCGATGCCATCGTGGTAGCCCATCTGCACGCCGGCCATGAGCTCGCAGCAGCAGCGGCAGCAGTTGCAGATGAAGGAGGGCTGCTCGCGGATGTTGTCCGTCACGTGGGTGAGGCGCAGCTCCCGGGCCCGGTCGATGACCTCCAGCAGCTCCTCCTCGGTCTTCAGCTCGGCGAAGCCCCGGCGGGCGAGGAAGCGGGCTGCGCTGCCCAGGGAGATGCAGATGCCCTCCACGGGGGCGCCCTTGGCGCAGGTCTTCCCCTGGTGCTCCTTCTTGTGGCGGCAGTAGCAGAGCCCAACGGCCCCCATGCCGGCCCTCCGGATGAGCTCCCGGGCCTGCTCGTAGGTGGCGATCTCGGAGCTGACGGGGATGTGCTCCTCGTAGGCGAGCGTCCGGGTGAGCTGGGTCTCGCTGCCGAAGAACTCCTTGGCCTGGCTCTCCTGCAGGTACTCCCGCATCAGGGTCGCCACCCGCTCCATGGGCAGGTCCGTGCGCCGCTTCATGAAGGTGAACTCGAAGAACCCGATGAGCCCGGGCATGAGCAGGTAGTAGGTGGTGCCGGCGTAGGGCATGTCCATGACCAGGCCCTTGTCCGCCATGACCTCCAGCAGGGGCGTCAGGGTCTCGCCGGACAGGCCCGTGGCCCGCACCAGCTCCTCCAGGGTGGCTTCCTCCAGGGGAAACCGCGAGGCGATGAAGGCCTCCTGCTCGTCAAACAGCAGGCCCAGGATCTCCCGCAGCTTGTCGCTGTCCACCAGCCCGATGGGGTACTTGTTCAGGCGGTCGATGAGGGGGATCAGGCTGTCTTTGGTGCCGAGGTGGTGTCCCATAGGCGAAGTCTAGGACCGCCGGGCCATGACCAGAAGCACGATGCCCCCAGGACCCAGCCGAGGCGCCTAGCGGCTCCGGTTGCCCGGCTGGGAGGTCCACGCCACCGGCGGCCGGTGCTTGAGCACCCAGGCCGTGTCCACCCAGCCGGCCAGAAGCAGCAGGCCCGCGGTGAGGGCCAGGGTGACCGACACCCAGCGATGGCCCCGCTGCAGATCGGCCCGGCCCTGGGCCACCTGCAGGTAGCCGGCGATGCCCAGGCCCAGAGTGCCGCCTGCCAGCAGGCCCAGCCACAGGTGGACCAGGTCCTGGAAGGCCCACGCTCCCATGAGCCGCTGGCTGAGCCAGCGCACCCCGGCGAAGAAGGCCGTCCAGGTCACCAGGTCCAGCAGCAGCCACAGGGACCGGGAGCGCACCTGGATGGACACCGCATGAAAGAGCAGCAGCAGGAACAGGCTCCCGGCCAGGCCGATCCCGAGGATGGACCCAGCATCCTTGAGCAGGAACTGCCTCCACATGCCACCAAGCAGAAGCGCCGGGACGCTGGCGAGGAGGCCTGCGAGCAGGGCCAGGCCAAGGCCCGCCAGCACCTTGCCCAGGAAGATCTGGGCCGCATGGAGGGGTTGGTTCAGAAAGAAGCCGAAGCGCCGCTCCTCAAGATCCCGGCTCACCATGGTCGCTCCGAACAGAAGGGCGATGACCCAGGCGAGGCCGATCCCCACTCCTACCGACATGAAGATGGATTTCTCGTAGGCGATCTTCATGTCTGACTCAAAGGACAGCCCGATGAGTTGCAAGACGCTGTAGCCCAGGCCCAGCAGGAGGACATTGCGGCGGCCGGTCCACTCCCGGCGGGTGACGGCAAGGATGCTCATGAGGCCACCTCGGCTTCGCCCACCAGGGCGACAAACAGCTCTTCCAAAGACAAGGGATGGACCTGCAGGCCCGGGAGCTGGCTGGGATCACCCTGGGTGAGAATGGCCTCCCCGCCCAGGCTGCCCGTGCGGCTCCAGAGGGGTGCGAAGGGAGCAAGGTCGGTGGGGGCCACCGCTTGGCTGGGTGCCCAGCTCACCTTCCGGTGCCTGGCCTTGAGGTCCTCCAGGCTGGCATCCACCAGGAGCCGGCCCTGGTGCAGGATGCCGATGCGATCGGCCAGGCCCTCGATGCCGGCCAGGTCATGGGTGGTGATGAGTACTGTGGTGCCGCGCTCCCCCAGCTCCCCCAGCAGCTCGTCGTAGACCTCGCGCCGGGCCACGGCGTCCAGGCCCAGGGTTGGGTCATCCAGCACCAGCAGGGAGGGCTTGGGGCCCAGGGCCAGGGCCAGGGAGACCTGCCCCTTCTGGCCCCGGGACAGGCGGCCGAAGGGCAGGTCCAGGGGGATCCGGAAGCGCCCCAGCCGCTGATCCACGCCAGCCTGGTCCCAGGTGGGATAGAGGCTCCCGCAGAAGCGGACCAGCTGCCGGGTGGTCATGAGGGGCGGCGCATCTGGCTCCTCGGCCACCACGCCCACGCGGTGCATGAGGGTCTGGCGGGCAGACCACACATCCTGGCCAAAGAGCTCAATCCGCCCGGCGGTGGGCTTCTGGTGGCCCAGGAGGCAGCGCACCAGGGACGTCTTGCCCGAGCCATTGCGCCCCAGCAGGGCATAGACCTGACCGGGCTCCACCTGGAAGGAGGCCTGGTCCAGGGCCTGGGTGCGGCCGTAGCGCACCCCCACCTGGTGGCAGGCAATGGGCAGCGTTTCCACTTGGCTGGTCATGACTGGCCTCCCTTCGGAGCTGGTTTCAGGGCCTTCCAGGCGGTGCCCAGGGTGGTGGTGGCCTCGGGCAGGCCTGCGCCCACGGAGAGGGCCGTGGTGGCAAAGCGCAGGGCCCCCTCCTGGAGGAGGCCCTGGCGCTCGGCGGCGCTGAAGCCCGGGGGGGTCTCGGCGACGTAGGTCCCGTCCCCCCGGCGTACCGTGAGGACCCCCGCCTCCACCAGGTGCTGGTAGGCCCGCACCACGGTATTGGGGTTCACCCCCAGCTCCCGGGCGAGGTCCCGCACTGAGGGCATGAGGGCCGCGGGGGCCAGGCCGCCCGTGGCCACCAGGCGGCGCACGCCGTCCTCGATCTGCCGCCACAGGGGCGCTGCTGCTGCTGGATCCACC
>CAITBU010000262.1 GCA_903890595.1 uncultured Holophagaceae bacterium
CCTAACTACGACTTCTGCGACAAGAATGTTTGTGTAATTGCCGCATAAGTCGGGGTGGTTGATTTTGGAAATGTTGACAGCATCCTTGTTCCCTTTTCTCGTTTGCATTAGCCAAACGTAAGACTTGTCGGATTCGAGGCCATCTGGCGGGAATTTACATGCCTTTGGTTTGTGCTGAATTCTTTCACAACTTACGAGTAGCGGGCAGGCTTGTCGAGATTATTTCTCTTTCTCTCCGGGTCAGGTGACAACGCCAAAGCCAATGCCTTGGCCGACCTGCAAGACCCGCCCCCAGGCCACCCTGCGAACCCGTAGCTCAACCCCCCAACCTGCCCTTTCAGTTATCCCCTTCATCCCCTGCATCCCTGTTAAAAAGCAGTTCTTACAGGGACAAAAGGGATAAAGGGGACAGGTCGTTCAGGTTTCAACGAAGGTCTTTGCAAGCAGCGATGAACGGTGAGCCACAAAGCAACAGCAACCTCAATCCAAGCTCAGCCACAGCCCTTTGAGGTAGAAGCCTTCGGGGTGGTTCAGGCTGGCGGGGTGGTCGCTGGGCTGACCCAGGTGGGCCAGGATGCGGGCGTCCCTTCCGGCTTCCAGCAGGGCGGTCCACACGGCCTCCTGGAAGCGGGTGCGGTCCAGGTGCTGGCTGCAGGAGAAGACCCACAGCATGCCCCCTGGCGCCGTGGCCCGGGCCCCCAGGCGGAAGACGTCCTTGTAGGCCTTGAAGGCTTTGTCCACGTCCTTGCGCTGCTTGGCGAAGGCGGGGGGATCCACGATGACCCGGTCCCAGGCCCCGGGCTCCAGGGTGCGCATCAGCTCGAAGGCGTCCCCCTCCAGGCGCAGGTGCTGGGCCGGATCCAGGCCGTTGGCGGCCCAGTCCCGGTCCGCGTGGTCCAGGGCCGGGACGCTGATGTCCAGGGTGGCCACCGCCGTCGCACCCCCCAGACCTGCCTGGATGCTGAAGCCGCCGGTGTAGCCGAAGCAGTTGAGCACCCGCTGGCCCTGGGACACCCGGCCCAGCTGCAGGCGGTGCTCCCGCTGGTCCAGGAAGAAGCCAGTCTTCTGGCCCCGCAGCAGGTCCACGGTGAAGCGTGCAGGACCTTCCTGCAGGAGCACCGGCCCGGCCAGGCTGCCCTTGAGCAGGCGGTTCACGGGCTCCAGGCCCTCCTCCCGACGGCCGGACTGGCTGCGCTCCACGAAGGCCGTGATGCCCTCGCGCTTGCCCAGCTCATAGAGGATGGGCCACCAGGTTTCCCGGAGGGCCTCCAGCCCCGCCGTGCCCACCTGCAGCACCAGGGCGTGGGCGTAGCGGTCCACCACCAGGCCCGGCAGGCCATCCCCCTCGCCGAAGATCCAGCGGCAGCCGCCCTCGGGTTCCCACAGCCCCAGGGCCTTGCGCAGGGCCAGGGCCGCCTCGAAGCGGTCCCGGAAGAAGCCCCCGTCCAGGGGCGCATCCTCGAAGCGGAAGAGGCGCGCAGCCAGCGGATTGGCGAGGCTGGCCGTGCCCACCCCCAGCACCTGCCCCGAGTCGTCGGCCAGGCGCACCAGGGTGGCCTCTGGCGGCTTGGCCAGTGCACCTGAGTACACCCAGGGGTGGCGCCGGGAGAGCATGGCCTCCTTGCCGGGCTTGAGACGGAGGAGGGGGTAGGGCCAACGGGTCGCGGTCATGGGTCCAGGTTACTTGATACCCTTTGGGGATGCGCCTCCGGACCTTCCTCGCCCTTGCCCTCTGCGCCCTCCTCCAGGCGGCGCCGCCGGTGGTGTTCATCAGCGCTGATGGCCTGGGGGCCGACCAGTTCACCGCCCAGTCCATGCCCAAGCTCTGGGCCCTGGCCCAGAGCGGCCGCCGCGGCGAGGGCCTGCCCCCCTTCCCCGCCACCACCTTCAACGGCCATGTGACCCTGGCCACGGGCTGCTGGCCCGGCCACCACGGCGTGGTGGCCAACAGCTACCGGGAGCCCGCCACCGGCGCCATGGTACCCGTGGCCCACAATGCGGAAAACATCCAGCGGGAGCCCCTCTGGGTGGCTGCCACCCGCAGCGGCGTGCGCACGGCGGTCTACCACTGGGTGGGCGCCACCGGCCCCTGGGAGGGCGTGACGCCCTGGCGCCTGGTGCCCTTCGCAGGCCTGCGCCCGGATGCCGAGGCCCTGGCCTTCACGGAGACAGCCCTGCAGGACGGCGCCGGCCTGGTGATGACCTACCTGGAGGGCACGGACGAGCCGGGCCACATGAACGGTCCCCGCAGTGCCGAGGTCCGGGCCAAGCTGGCCCGCATGGATGCGGAGCTGGGCCCCTGGCTGCAGCGCCTGCAGACCACCCATCCGGGGCTGCGGGTGATCCTCACCGCCGACCACGGCATGCAGGCCATGACCAAGCGCATCCACTTGCCCACCCTGCTGGACCGCATTCCCTGCGAGCTGGTCACCCACGGCGGCAGTGCCTATGTGTATCTGAAGGATCCCGCCGATGCCACCAAGGCCCTCCAGCGCCTGCGCAAGGCTGGGGTAAAGGCCTGGACCCGGGAGGCCGCCCCCGCCAGCCTTGGCTTGGCCGGCAACCCCCGGGTGGGCGACCTGGTGCTGATTGCCCCGCGCCCGGAGCAGTGGTTCTCCAAGGCCCGCTCCAGCCAAGAGGAAGGCTATGAGTACGCCGGCCGCGTCGGGGGCCATGCCGCCCCCCCAGGCACCCCCGCCATGCGCACCTGGCTGGTGGTGCTGGGCGCCGGCCAGGGCAGCCTGGGCCGCGTCCCCCTCTGGGACCTGGCCCCAACCGTCGCCAGCTGGCTGAACATCACCTGGGCCCAGCCCCCCGACGGCAAGCCCCTGCCCCTGAGTCACTGAAAAAGATTCTTTGACGGGGATAAGAGGGATGGACGGGGATATTGAACCGCCAACCGCAGAGGCATGCCAACCCACCCCTACGCCAAGAGCCCCAGCAGCACCTGGGCGAGGACGATCTTGAGGATGGTGGCCAGGGGGTAGACGGTGGCGAAGCCGACGTTGGGCAGGTCGTTGCCGGCGTGCTGGTTGGCGTAGCCCAGGACCACGGGCTGGGTGTGGGTGCCCGCCAGGATGCCGAACATGACGTTCAGCGGGATGCCGAAGCCCTTGTGCCCGATCACCATGGTCAGCGAGTCCGCCACGAAGCAGACCAGCAGGGCCGCCCCCAGGAAGAGCGGCAGCACCGTGGCGTCCCGGGACAGGATGGCCCGGAAGCCCTCGCCAGAGATGATGCCGATGCCCGCCGCGAACAGCACCAGACCGAACTGCCGGACCGTGTGGTTGGCACTGTAGGGGAAGTTCCACACCAGCGACCCGATGCGGTGAAAGCGGCCCAGGATCAGCGCTACGGCCAGGGGGCCTCCGGCGAAGCCCAGC
>CAITBU010000263.1 GCA_903890595.1 uncultured Holophagaceae bacterium
GGGTGTGCCTCGCTGGCCATTCTACGCTCGGAGAGAGGCTCCGAGGGCCTCGGCTGCAGCCAGGGCAGCGGCCATCCAGCCGTCTACCTCAGCCCCCACCAGGGTGCGGTCCGCCTGGAAGCGGAGACGCATGAGCCAGGCCTGGCGGCCTTCAGGCAGGCTCCGGTGGCGGAAGACGTCCACGCAGCGGAGGTCCTGGAGGGCATCGGCGGGGAGGACCCCGGCCATGGCCTGGCGCAGGGTCTCATGGCCCAGGCCCAGAGGCACCAGGAGGGAGAGATCCCGCTCCACCGCAGGGAAGCGGCTGAAGGGACGGAAGGCCGGGATGATCCGGTCCTGGGGCAGGGGCAGCACCGCCAGGGACACCTCGAACCCAAACAGGCCCTCCGCCAGACGGTGGATGGCCGGACCGTCCGGGATGCCCAGGTCCCGGGCCAGGCCCGCCAGATCGGCCTCCTGGACACTGCGAGCCGGGCTGAAGGGATCCTCCCCGCCGAGCACCCCGCCCCAGACCACCGCCAGGGTGGCTTGTTCCCGGGGTCCGTTCGGACCGCTGAGGTAGGTGGGCGCCAGCTCAAAGAGCCGGATCTGCCGGGCCCCCTGGCGGGTGTTCTGCCCGGCGGCGACCTGGAGGCTGGGCAGGAGCGAGCCCCGGAGGACTGAGTATTCATACCCCAGCGGGTTGGCGAGGGTCCGCCCGTCAGCAGGGTTGCTGGGACCGGCGAAGGCCCCGTCAGCCTCGGGGCTGATGAAGCCGTAGGTCACGGTCTGATGGAAGCCCAGATGGGCCAGGCGACGGGCCAGGGATTGCCGCTGCAGGTAGGCCGGGGCCAGGTGCTCCGGGGCCCCCTCCAGGGGTGGCAGCGTGGAGGGAATGTGCTCGTAGCCGCGGAGACGCAGGACCTCCTCAGCCAGGTCCTCGGGGATGTTCAGGTCGTGGCGCCAGGTGGGCGGCAGCACGCTGAGCGAACCGGCGGCAGCCACCACGGAGCAGCCCAGGCGCTGCAGGGCCTCGGCGGCCTGAGACAGGTCCAGGGACTCCCCGGCGATGCGGGCCAGGAGGCTGGCGTCCAGGGCGATAGACGTGCCCCGCTGGGGCTCCGCACCCGCAGTCCAGGCGCCCAGGAGGCGGGCCTGGCACCAGCTCTGGAGGCGGAGCACCAGGAGATCCCGGGCGATCCGGGCCATGGCGGGGTCCGCGCCCCGGCCGAAGCGGTGGGACGCGTCCGTGTGGAGGCTGTGGCGGCGGGCCGTGGCCCGCACGGTCCGGGCATCGAACCAGGCGCTCTCCAGCAGGACTCGGCGGGTGGTGGCGGTCACCTTGGTGCCGTCCCCGCCCATGACGCCGGCCAGAGCGATGGGACCGGCCTCGTCGGCGATGACCAGGTCAGCGGTGGCGAGGGTGCGGGTGACGCCGTCCAGGGTCGTGAGGGCTTCTCCCGCCCGGGCCCAGCGCACCGTCACAGCGCCGCTGATGGCATCCGCATCGAAGGCATGGGTGGGATGGCCGTAGCGGAGGAGCAGCTCGTTGGAGGCATCCACGGCGGGCAGCTTTTTCGGCGTGGCTTCCAGGGCGCGGAGGAAGGCCTGCACGGACTCCGGTGTCTCGCCGGGGCCCAGCTCCAGCACGGCCGTCGCATACAGCGGACAGGCGGTGGCCTCCAGGCGCACCTCCAGCAGGGGCGCGCCCTCGGGGGCCGGCGGGGGGGGCAGCGGCGCGAGGGGCTGGCCCAAGCGAGCGGCCACCTCCCGGGCGATGCCCCGGTGGGACATGGCGTCCCCACGGTTGGCAGTGATGTCCACATCCAGCGCTTCCGAACCCTCGCGAACGGCGACGCCATCCACAGGGAAGCCCAGGGAGGCGAGGACCTCGCACAGCTCGCGGGTCTCGAGGCCAGCGACAGCCGGAATCTCCAGGGCCAGGGCCTTGCGTTCGATCCACATCAGTCCAGCCCTCCCATGGCCTTGAGGAAGCGCTGGTCGTTCTCGAAGAACAGGCGCAGGTCTGGCGTCTGGCTCAACATCATGGCCATGCGCTCGACGCCCATGCCGAAGGCCCACCCGGACCACACGGTGGGATCGATGCCGGCATAGGACAGGACATTGGGGTGGATGAGGCCGGCGCCGAGGATCTCCACCCAGCCCGAGCCCTTGCACACGCGGCAGCCGCTGGCTCCGCAGAGGGGACAGCTGACGTCCACCTCGCAGCCGGGCTCCACGAAGGGAAAGTAGGAGGGCCGCAGGCGGATCTCGGTGTGGGGACCGAAGAGCGTGCGCAGGGCGTACTCGAGGGTGCCCTTGAGGTGCTGCATGCCGATGCCATGGCCCACCAGCATGCCTTCGACCTGGTGGAACATGGGGCTGTGGGTGGGATCGATCTCATCCTTGCGATACACGCGGCCCGGCGCCAGGAAGCGGATCCCGCCGCGCTCGGCGAGGGTGGGCGCCACCCGCAGAAGGGTGCGCACCTGCACGGGGCTGGTGTGCGTGCGGAGCAGCAGCTCCGGGTGGGCGGCGAGGTAGAAGGTGTCGGAGCTGGCCTTGGCCGGGTGATCATCCGGGATGTTCAGGCCATCGAAGTTGTGGGCCTCGGTCTCGACCTCCGGCCCTTCCTCCACGTGAAAGCCCAGGGGGCGGAACACGTCCACCAGCCGGTCCATGAGGCGATTCAAGGGATGCAACGCACCGGCCGCTGGGACCGGGGGCGGCAGGGTGGGATCCCAGCCGGCAGCCAGGGCGTCCTGGGCCTTCTTGGCAGACTCGAGGTCGGTCTGGCGCCCCTTGAGGGCCTCCTCCCACTGCTGCTTGTACGCATTGATCTGCGCCCCCAGCTCCCGCTTGTGCTCCTTGGGTGCGGCCTTCAGCAGGTCCATCATCCGGGCGGCGTGGCTACCCTCGCGGCCCACATAGGCCCCCTTCAGGCGCATGAGGGCATTGAGGTCCCCGCACGCGGCCAGGGCCGAAGCAAAGCTCCGGGCGGCCTCGTCAATCTCCGGTGGCAACAGCTGATCCATGGGGGTTCCTCAGAACAGGGAAAGGCCGCTTTCGCGGCCTTTCGGGTGTCTGCGATGCGATGCGTCGCGTTCAGCCCTTGGCCACGGCCACGAGCTTGGTAAACGCCTCAGGATTGCGCACAGCCAGGTCGGCCAGGATCTTGCGATCCAGGGCCACGGACGCCTTCTTCAGGCCGCCCATGAACTGGGAGTAGCTGGTGCCGTTCTGACCGCAGGCGGCGCTGATGCGCACCACCCAGAGGCGACGGAAGTCGCGCTTCTTGGCCTTGCGATCGCGGTACGCATAGCCCAGGGCCTTCTCGACGGCCTCCTTGGCAGAGCGATACAGGCGGGACTTGGCACCGTAGAAGCCCTTGGCGAACTTCATCATGCGCTTGCGGCGCTGGGCCCTCTTAAAACCACGTTTGACGCGAGTCATTTCAGTCCTTTCCTCGAGGCAGCCAGCCCAGTTGCGGGCGTGCTTTAGGGGCCTCATCGGGGGTGGCGTCAGCCACCGGGTTAAACCTTCGTCATAAGCGCCGAAGGCGTTGAGAGAACTTCACGCACAGGCTACGCCTGTGCGCCATCGGGGTTCCCGCGGGAACCCCGTAGAGCTCACGCGTAAGGAAGCATGGCGGCAACGGCCTTCTGATCGGCCTTGGACACCATCCGGCCCATGTCGAGCTGGCGCTTCCGCTTGGCGGTCTTCTTGGTGAGGATGTGCCGCTGATGGGAGCAGCCGCGCTTGAACTTGCCGCCGGCGGTCTTCTTGAACCGCTTCTGCGCTCCCTTGTGGGTCTTGATCTTGTAAGTCATGGTGTCCTCACGGAGTCTGGGATTCGGGTGCTGGGGTAGGAGCCTTTGGGGCGGGTGCAGGTGCTGTTGCAGTTGCGGGCTTGGGCTTCTTGGGTTTGGCGACTTCAACAATGCGAGGGGCGAGGATGGCGTGCATGTCGCGTCCATCAATTCCAGCGCCCTTCTCGACGATGGCTTTATCGCCGACCCGCTGGATGACTTCTTCAATGATTCGGTAGCCAATGTCACGGTGGACCACTTCGCGTCCGCGGAACATGACGACCACTTTGACTTTGTCTTCGTCCTCCAGGAATCGCAGGATGTGCTTGACCTTGAAATCGAAGTCGTGGTCATCGGTCTTGGGGCGGAACTTAACTTCCTTGACCACGATGTTCTTCTGCTTGGCCCGGGCTGCGTGTTCCCGCTTCGCTTCCATGAACTTGTACTTGCCGTAGTCCATGATTCGGCAAACGGGCGGTTGGGCGTTTCCTGCCACTTCCACGAGGTCAAGGCCGCGCTCTTCTGCGACACGAATGGCCTGGTGGGGAGGCATCAAGCCCAGCTGCTCGCCATCTTCTGAGATGACGCGGACCTCAAGGGCCCGGATGCCGTCGTTGATGCGGGTCTCGTTCGGACGAATGGTTCCTCCCCTAGGTGTACAAGGACAAAAAGTCTATCATTCGACTGCTATCTAGCCAAGCACGGAAAACAAGGTCAACGCTGGCGGTCCCGGATCTCGGTGGCCAGGGACTGCAGGAAGGCGGCCAGCGGCTGTACGCCGAGGTCCCCCCGGTGACGATGGCGCACAGACACGGTGCCAGCTTCGGCCTCGCGGTCCCCGATCACCAGCATGTAGGGGACCTTGGCCAGCTGGGCGTCCCGGATCTTGGCCTTGAGGCTCTCATTGCGCAGGTCCAGGTCGGCGCGCAGGCCCAGGGCCTTGGCCTGCGCCGCGGCCTCAGTGGCGAAGGCGTGGGCGCGGTCCGTGATGGGCAGGAAAGCCACCTGGACGGGTGCCAGCCAGGCCGGGAAGGCTCCGGCGGTATGCTCCACCAGGATCCCCATGAAGCGCTCGAGGCTGCCGAGGATCGCCCGGTGCAGCATGATGGGCTGCCCCTCGCCGCCGTCGGGGCGGGTGAAGGTGAGCTCAAAGCGCTCTGGCAGCATGTAGTCCACCTGGAGGGTGCCCAGCTGCCAGGGACGCTTCAGGGCATCCAGGATCTGGAACTCGATCTTCGGGCCGTAGAAGGCACCCTCACCCGGGTTCAGGGTGTAGGGCATCCCTGCCTCATCCAGGGCCTCGGCCAGGGCCTGTTCGCCGGCATCCCAGACCTCGTCAGAGCCCAGGCGCTTCTCGGGCCGGGTGCTGAGGGCCACCCGCATCCCCTCGAAGCCGAAGGTGTCGTAGACCTCGGTCAGCAGGGCCAGGAAGGCGGCCATCTCGGTCTTGATCTGTTCCGGCGTGCAGTAGATGTGGGCGTCGTCCTGGCAGAAGGTGCGCACCCGGGTGAGGCCGTGGGTCACGCCACTGCGCTCGAAGCGGTGCAGCCGGCCGAAGTCGGCATAGCGTACGGGCAGGTCCCGGTAGCTGTGCTTGTGGCTGGCGTACATCAGGCAGTGGCCGGGGCAGTTCATGGGCTTAACGGCGTATTCCCGCTCTTCGGCGGTGGTGAAGTACATGTTCTCGGCGTAGTTCTCGTAGTGGCCGCTGGTCTTCCAGAGGGCCACATCGAGGATCTGCGGGGTGATGACTTCGCTGTAGCCGTACTTGAAGTACAGCTCTCGGATGTAGGTCACCAGCTCGTTGTAGATGGCTGTGCCCTTGGGATGGAAGAAGGGCGAGGCCGGTGCTTCCGGATGGAAGGTGTAGAGGCCGAGCTCCTTGCCCAGCTTCCGGTGGTCCCGGGCCTTGGCCTCTTCCAGCCGCTTGAGGTGTTCGTCCAGTTCCTTGGGGGAGTGGAAGGCCGTGCCGTAGATGCGGCTGAGCATCTGGTTACGCTCATCGCCCTTCCAGTAGGCACCGGCGATGCTGAGCAACTTGAAGGCCTTGAGCTTGCCGGTGTTCGGCACATGGGGGCCACGGCACAGGTCATAGAAGTCACCCTGGCAGTAACCGCTCACCACATCGCCCTGGGGGATGCTGGAGACGATCTCGACTTTGAGGGGTTCGCCCTGCTCGGTGAAGCGGGCCACGGCCGCATCCCGGCCCAAGTCCTCGCGACGGACCTGGATGCCCTCGGCCACGATCTTCCGCATCTCGGCTTCGATGCGGGGCAGGTCCTCAGGTGTGAAGGGCTTCTCCACCCAGAAGTCGTAGAAGAACCCGTCCTCGATGACGGGCCCGATGCCCACCCGGGCGTCGGGGAAGAGGCGCTTGACCGCATGGGCCAGCAGGTGGGCCGTGGAGTGGCGGACCAGTTCCAGGCTCTCAGGGGTCCGGTTGGTGACGATCTCCACGCGGGAGCCATTCACCAGGGGGGTATCCAGGTCCAGTAGCTTGCCGTCCACCCGAATGGCCAGAGCGGCGTCCAGCAGCCGGGCTCCGATGCCTCCGGCCAGGTCTGCTCCAGTGGCACCCTCGTCCAACTGACGCAGGCTGTCATCGGGAAGGCGGACCTCAATGGACATGGGCTCCTCGGCTAAAGATGAAATTTTTATTGTTAAACAGTTCCGGGCCATCAATGTGATGGCCCGGAGGGGATATTAACGTCGCAGCGACCTACTTTTCCACTCCTGTACAGAGCAGTATCATCGGCCCTCCAGGTCTTAACGGCCGTGTTCGGGATGGGAACGGGTGTGACC
>CAITBU010000264.1 GCA_903890595.1 uncultured Holophagaceae bacterium
CCGTCCAGCCCCTGGGCAGGGTCGATGAGGCGGACATTCATCACGAGGAGGGACATGGGGACTCCGAGGCTGCTACCAGTCTAGCGGGGGGGGCTGGCTGTCAGCTATCAGCTGTCAGCTGTCAGCCAAAGATCGGGCTCGCCCCACACGAGCGGGGAGGAGGCCCTAATGGCGATCGGCGATCAGCTGTCAGCTGTCTGGAATTGGCTGTCAGGTATCAGCTGTTTGGAATTGGCTATCAGCGATCAGCTATCAGCTTTCAGCCAAAGATGGGGCTCGCCCCACCCGGTCAGGTCCGCACGCCCTTCATTCCATGGGTAGGGGCGGCCCACCAATCCGAGCCACGGCCCGCTTTAGCCGATAGCTGATAGCTGATAGCCGATAGCTGACAGCCCAAAAAGCTACTCCATCCGATAGTTCGGCGCTTCTTTCGTGATCATCACGTCATGGGCGTGGCTCTCGCGGAGGCCGGAGCCGCTGATTTCGACGAAGGTGGCTTTTTCCTGGAAGTCGGGGATGGAGGCGCCGCCGCTGAGGCCCATGCCGGCTCGGAGGCCGCCCAGCAGCTGGGTGACCAGGTCGCCCATGCGGCCCTTGTAGGGCACCTGGCCTTCGATGCCCTCGGGGACGAGCTTGGCGTCGTCCTTGCCCTCCTGGAAGTAGCGGTCCTTGCTGCCCTGCTTCATGGCGCCCAGGCTGCCCATGCCCCGGTAGCTCTTGAAGGTGCGGCCGCCGTAGAAGATGGTCTCGCCCGGGGACTCGTCCGTGCCGGCGAAGAGGCTGCCGATCATCACGCAGTCGGCCCCGGCGGCGATGGCCTTGGCCACATCCCCGCTGAACTTGATGCCACCGTCGGCGATGCAGGTGATCCCGGCTTCCCGGCAGGCCCGGCTGGCCTCGACCACGGCGGTGATCTGGGGCATGCCGGCCCCGGTGACGATGCGGGTGGTGCAGATGGAGCCGGGTCCGATGCCCACCTTCACGGCGTCGGCGCCGGCCTCAGCCAGGTCCTTGGCACCCTTGTACGTGGCCACATTGCCGGCGATGACGGGGAGGTTGGGGTAGGCCTGCTTCAGCTGGCGAAGGGCCGCCAGCACGCCCTGGCTGTGGCCATGGGAGCTATCCAGGCAGAGCACATCCACCTGGGCCTGCACCAGGGCTGCGGCACGCTCCAGCAGGTCCTTGCCCACGCCCACGGCGGCACCCACCCGGAGGCGGCCCATCTCGTCCTTGCAGGCGTTGGGATAGACGATGGACTTCTCGATGTCCTTCACCGTGATCAGGCCCTTCAGCTCACCCTTGGCGTCCACCACCAGCAGCTTTTCAATGCGGTGCTTCTGGAGGATGACCCGGGCCTCCTGGAGGGTGGTGCCCACGGGCACGGTGACCAGGTTGTCCTTGGTCATGGCCTCGCTCACGGGGATGTCCAGGCGGGTCTCGAAGCGGAGGTCCCGGTTGGTGAGGATGCCCACCAGCTTGTGGCCTTCGACCACGGGCACGCCGCTGATGCGGAACTTGGCCATGAGGGCTTCGGCATCCCGGATGAGGGCCGTGGGCTCGATGGTGATGGGGTCCGTGATCATGCCCGACTCGGAGCGCTTCACCTTGTCCACTTCCTCGGCCTGGCGCTCCGGGCTGAGGTTCTTGTGGATGATGCCGATGCCGCCCAGCTGCGCCAGGGCGATGGCCATGCGGCTCTCGGTGACCGTGTCCATGGCCGCCGACACCAGGGGGATGCGGATGCCCAGGTTCCGGGCGATGCGGGAGTTCAGGTCCACCTGATTGGGGTGGACCTCTGAGTAGCCCGGCACCAGCAGGACGTCGTCAAAAGTGAGGGCACGGGTCAGGGGCAAGGTAAGCATGGGAAGCCTTTGTCGGGGCCCGGAACTTGCGGCACCTTGCAGGCCATGGTCTCACGGCCGGGGACCCGCATCCAGCGGGGCTTCACAGCGCAGACCATCCCCCCGGGAACCCCGCCATGGGGCCCAGTTTCGGCATGCGGTCTGTGCTCTTTCACACCGGGGCTGGAAGGGACACCCGGGGCCTCGCTTGGCGGGGGCCTCCAGGAAGCCGGAGTCGGGGCTGGGGTGGCGCCGGGCGGCCTGCACGAGGCGGGCCGTGCAGGGATGCCGAGGGGACCGCAGCAGGCGCGCCGTGGGCCCGGCCTCCACCAGGTGGCCCCCGTGGAGTACCAGCAGGCGATCCGCCACCTGGGCTGCCAGGGCCAGGTCGTGGGTGATCCAGAGGAAGCCCAGGCCCCGCTCCTGCTGCTGGAGGAGGACCAGCTCGGCGAAGTCCCGCTGGGCCGGGGCGTCCAGGGCCGTGGTGGGCTCGTCCAGCACCAGCAGCTCCGGATCGCAGGAGAGGGCCATGGCCAAGCAGACCCGCTGCCGCTCCCCCCCGCTGGCCTGGTGGGGAAAGCGGGCCAGGAAGGCCGGGTCCCGGGGCAGGCCCAGGCCGTCCAGCAGGGGCCTGAGGCGGGCCAGGGCTTGGTCCTGGGTCTCCCTGCGGTGGACGGTGGGCAGCAGGGCCAGGTGCTCCCCCAAGGTGAGCAGGGGGTTCAGGGCCAGGAGGGGCTCCTGGGGCACCCAGCCCAGGCGACCGCCCCGGAGGCCCTCGGGGGTCCCCGCCCCCAGGGGAGCCCCAAAGGCCCGGAGGCTCCCGGCAGTCTGGACCACCCCCGGGGGCAGCACCCCGAAGAGGGCCTGGGCCAGCAGGCTCTTGCCCGAACCGCTCTCCCCCACCAGGGCCCAGCGCTCTCCGGGATTTATGCATAGATCGATTGGCCCCAGCAGATGGGTCCCCACCGTGCGCCGGACCTCCAGGGCCTCCACCGTCAGGTTCATGGGCCCACCTTCCCAGGTTGGCCCCGGCCGTCAAGGAAGTTCGATAGACGCCTCGAATAGCCCTTGACGGCCAGCGGGGGGGTCCTAATCTTGGTCCACCAACCAACCTGCGGAGCCCGTGCCGGACCCGCATAGGCACATGGAGGAATCATGGATTTTCTGCGCCCAGATGTTCAGGAGCGCCTGATGAAGGAGCATTTCGAGTTCCGCAAGCTGATGGAAGAACACAAGGCCGCTGATACGCGCCTTGGGGACCTCCAGCGGAAGCCCATGCTTTCCGCCAAGGAATCCCTGGAAGAGGTCGAGCTCAAGAAGACCAAGCTGCGCGCCAAGGAGCGCATCTACCACATCGTGCAGGAAGTCGCGAAGCGGCCTGAGCAGTAGGCTGCAACCGCTAAAAACCAAAGCCCCGGTGACCCGGGGCTTTGGTTTTTAGATGAAAAAAGTCATCTGCGTTCACCGCGCTCTTTGCGGTGAACGCAGTAGGCCTCAGCTCGGCAGATACCTCGGTCTGAACGGCTCGCCCACCCAGTAGACGAGCTCCAGGGGGTCGGCCAGGTCCCAGAGCAGGACCTCGGCGCGGGCGCCGGGGTGGAGGTGGCCGAGGTCGTCCCGGCACAGGCTCCGGGCGGCGTGCAGGGTCATGGCCGTGAAGGCTTCCTCGAAGGTCAGGCGCAGCTGGAGGCAGCCCAGGCGCAGGATGGTGAGGGGGTCCTGGCAGGGGCAGGAGCCCGGGTTGAAGTCCGTGGCCAGGGCGATGCGGCAGCCCGCCTCGACCATGTGGCGGGCGGGTGCCCAGTCCCTCATCCCCAGGAAGAGGGTGGTCCCCGGCAGCAGGACCGGCGTGACCTGCGCCGCGGCCATGGCCTTCATGCCGGCGTTGCTGCAGAACATCAGGTGATCGGCGCTGGCAGCACCCAGCTCAGCGGCCAGCTCGGCCCCGCCGGTCCAGGAGAGCTCATCCGCATGCACCCGGGGCGTGAGACCCAGCCGCTGCCCCGCCGCGAAGATCCGCCGGCCCTGGGCCACGCTGAACACGCCGGTCTCCACGAACACGTCGCAGAACCGGGCCACGCCGGGGTGGCGGCGCACCAGCTCCGGCAGCCAGTCCTCGGCCACGGCCTTGGCATTGGCCTCGGCATCCCCGGCGAACTCGGGGGCGAGATCGTGGGCGGGCAGCAGGGTGACAGCCAGGCTCCAGCCCCGGCGCTGCAGCTCGGCGTAAGCCGCCAGCAGGCGCCCCTCGGCTGCCAGCTCTAGCCCATAGCCGGTCTTGGCCTCCAGGTGCACCACGCCCCGCTCCCGGAAGGTGCGCAGGCGGGCCTCGCCAGCAGTTACGAGGTCCGTCACCGAGGCCGCCCGGGTGGCCCGCACGGTCTCGCGGATGCCCCCGCCTCCGGCGGCGATCTCCTGGTAGGTGGCACCCTGCAGGCGGCGGTTGAACTCCCCTGTGCGGTCCCCGGCGAAGAGCAGGTGGGTGTGGGGATCCACGAAGCCCGGCGTGGCCCAGGCGCCCCCGCCATCCACCCGAGGCGCGTCAGCCCAGGCGGCGGGCAG
>CAITBU010000265.1 GCA_903890595.1 uncultured Holophagaceae bacterium
CGTCCATCCTTTTTATCCCCGTCAAAAAATTCTTTTCCACAGGGATTGCCGAGGTGCCACGGACAGGGATGAGCAAGTGAGAAAGCTTTCTTGCCAGTGCCCTTTTTGATCATGCCTTTATCGGTGTGTATCGGTGTGTATCGGTGGCTAAAGAAAAAAGCCTTTTGACGGGGATAAATGGGATGAACGGGGATGAAAAACAACTGCCTAGACGCAGTTGTTTTCTCCCCTTCATCCCTGTTTCCCCCGCTTTGCTTTTGAGACACGCCAAAGCCCAGGCGGGGTGACCCCAGGAAACATCCCTGTGGTCCAAATCCTGTGGATGAACAGGCGCTACAGGCCCAGCAGGGTGCGGGCTTCGGCTTCGATGCGGTCCAGGATGGCCGTGTCGGTGCGGCTCTGGATGTAGACCTTCAGCTTGGGCTCGGTGCCGCTGGGGCGGAAGGCGGCGAAGGCGCCGCTCTCCAGGCGGAACTTGAGCACGTTGGCGCGGGGGATGGGCAGGGCCACGGCGCGCCGGTCGGGGCGGTCCAGGATGGTCTCCGTGCGGCCTTCCCCGAACCACTGGCCCGTCTGGAAGTCCTCCCAGCTGACGACCTTCTCGCCCCCTAAGGAGGCCAGGCCGGCGGTGCGGATGCGGCCCATGGCTTCGGCAAAGCGCTTGGCGCCACCGGGCTTGGGATCTTCCATGTTCACCAGGCGGTTTTGGAAAGTGCCCACCTTGGCCATGAGGGCATCCACGGCCTCGAAGAGCGTCATGCCCAGGGCCTTGTAGTGGCCAGCCATCTCGCCCACCACCAGGGCGGCCGTGACGCCGTCCTTGTCCCGCAGACTGGCGGGAATCAGCATGCCGTAGCTCTCCTCGGCGCCAAAGGCGTAGGGCTCGCCCAGGGCCTCCAGGCGGTCCATGCATACGGCGATGAACTTGAAGCCCGTGAGGGTCCAGACCACGGGCAGGCCGTGGCAGCGGGCCACCTCGGCCATGAAGTCGGAGGTGACCACGGTGCTCACCACCGCCCCCTTGCGGCCCTTCTGGGTGCAGAGGTAGTCCAGGGTCAGGGCGGCCAAGTCGTTGCCGCTCATGAGCTCCCAGGCCCCATTGCGGCGGGGCACCACGCCGATGCGGTCGGCGTCGGGATCATTCGCCATCACCAGGTCGGCACCCATGGCATCGGCCTCTGCCAGGGGCGAGGCGTAGGCCGCCAGCTCCTCGGGGTTGGGCCGGGGCGCCGTGGGGAAGGTGCCGTCCTGCACGCCCTGGCTGGGGCTCACGGACACGGGCAGGCCCGCCCGCTCGAAGAGGGCCGGCACGAAGGCGACGCCTGTGCCGTGGAAGGGCGTGTAGAGGATGCGGGCCGGGGTGAAGGGCTGGGGGTGCTGCAGCAGCTCCTGCCCCATGGCCACGTAGGCCTCATCAATCTCGGCGGGGATGGGCAGGATGCTGCCGGGGGGTGCCACCGGCGGCACGGGCACCAGGGGCAGGGTGGCCATGTGGGCCTCGATCTCGGCGTCCCAGGGCTCCACCACCTGGCCGCCCAGGTCGTTGTAGGCCTTGTAGCCGTTGTACTCCTTGGGATTGTGGCTGGCGGTCACGATGGCCCCGCAGCCCGAGCCCAGGGCCTTCATGGCGAAGCAGAGGAAGGGCGTGGGCAGGGGGCGGTCGCCCAGGTACACGGTGTAGCCCGCCGCCGCCAGCACCGCCGCCGTCTCGGCGCCGAACACATCGGAGTTGAGGCGCGTGTCGTAGCCCACCACGGCGATCTTCTTGTCCGGCGCGTGGCGCTGGGCCAC
>CAITBU010000266.1 GCA_903890595.1 uncultured Holophagaceae bacterium
GGCCAGGGCCCTGGCCACGGCGTCCTCCAGGTCGGCGGCTTCGGCCTCCCAGCCCAGATGCCGGAAGAGCAGGGCCGTGCTGAGGAACATTCCCACGGGGTTCGCCACACCCTGTCCGGCGATGTCCGGCGCCGAGCCATGGACGGGTTCGGCCAGGGCGGCGCAGCGGTAGGGGCGGTGGGGTGCCCAGCTAAGCGAGGGAGCCATGCCCATGCCCCCGGCGAAGGCTGCACTGAGGTCGCTGATGAGGTCGCCCAGGTAGTTGTCGGCGGCGATGAGACTGAAGCTGCGGGGTGCCTGCACCAGGGCGCAGAGAAGGGCATCGGCGTGCATGGTCCGGGCCTCCACCTCGGGCATTGCCCGGTGCAGGTCCTCGAAGATCCGCACCCAGAGGCCGTGCCCATGCTTCAGAACGTTCGCCTTGTGGGCCAGGACCAGGGGGCGACGCCGCTCAGCGGCACGCTGGAAGGCGGCCTCCAGGAGGCGGCGCACCGCCGACTCCGTGTGCACAGCCAGGTCCACCGCCCGGCCCGGCTCGGTGCTGCCTTGGAGGCAGTAGGGGCCTTCCGTGTTCTCCCGGAACACCTCAAGGTTGATGCCGCCGTCCTGCTCTGCCAGCAGGGGCAGGCAGGGGCGAAAGTTGACGGTCAGCTCCAGGCTCTGGCGGAGACGCAGCAGGATGGCCTCGGCGTGGTGTCCATCCGGGATCCGGGGGTCACCCACCGCCCCGAAGAGGAGCCCGTCGCAGGTGTCCCGCAGGGTGGCAAAGGTGGCTTCAGACAGGGTCTCCCCGGTGGCCAGGCAGTGGTCGGCGCCCAAGGGCAGGTCCAGGGTCTCGAGGTGGCGTCCCCGGGAGCGCACCCAATCCAGGCAGGGGCGAGCCTCGGCCATGACCTCCCGGCCGATGCCATCGCCGGGGATGAGCGCGATGCGAATGCCTCCTGCCACGGTTCCTCCCTCCCGTTCCACCGCCGATGGTGCCACACTCCTGCTTCATCCCGGAGGATCGCTTGGGACAAGCATGGAGGGTGGGCATGGGACTGCTGGCACTGTTTGGATCCGCGGAGGCCGCCGACCTGAAGGAGGGTGCTCCCGCACCGGCCTTCGAGGCCCTGGACCAGCACGGCGCCACCCTGCGCCTGGCTGACTACCGGGGCAAGGCCGCCGTGGTGCTCTATTTCTACCCCAAGGACGACACGCCCGGCTGCACCGCCCAGGCCTGCAGCCTGCGGGATGGACACGGGGCCATCCGGGCCGCTGGGGCCGTGGTACTGGGGGTGAGTGCCGATACCGGCCTGAGCCACCAGGCCTTTTCAGAGAAGTACCACCTGCCCTTCAGCATCCTGGCGGACCCTGACAGCAAGATCATCAGGGCCTATGGCGTGAAGATGCCGGTCCTGGGCATCGCCAAGCGAGTCACCTTCATCATCGACCGGGAGGGAGTGGTCCGGAAAATAATTCGGGACACTCGCACCAAGGACCATGACCAGCAGGTCCTCGAGGCCCTGAAGGGGATATCCTAGGAATTATGTTCCTACAGCCTATGGGGTGCTCTGGGGCATGATTATCTAGGTCCAGGGGAGTCCCGGAATGGTTTTTTTCAATCACGCCACCCGGAATATGACGGTGAAGATCGTCTACTACGGCCCCGGCCTGTGCGGCAAGACCACCAACCTCCATGCCATCTACAGCCAGACCAGCCGCAAGGGCCGGGGCGAGATGGTGAGCCTGAACACGGAGACTGACCGGACCCTGTTCTTCGACCTGCTGCCCCTGGAAGCGGGCCTGGTGGGGGGCTACCGCACGCGCCTGCAGCTCTACACCGTGCCGGGCCAGGTCTTCTACAACGAGACCCGCAAGCTGGTGCTGCAGGGGGTGGATGGCATCGTGTTTGTGGTGGATAGCCAGGCGGCCATGCTGGACGCTGGCTGCGAGAGCATGCTGAACCTGCGGGAGAACCTCCGGGCCCTGGGCCTGGACCTGGCGGACATCCCCATGGTCTTCCAGTGGAACAAGCGGGACCTCCGGAACGTGGTCCCCGTGGAGGAACTGGAGTCGACCTTCAACAGCCTGGGTCTGCCCACCTTTCAGGCCGTGGCCCCCGAGGGGACCGGGGTGTTTGAGACCCTGCGAGGCATCACCCATCTGGCCCTCTCCCACATCAAGGAACATGCCCTGGGGGATGGGCCTGAGCGTCCGGCCGAGATCCCCACCGCAGACGCTCCACCATCCCCGCTGACCCTCCAGGACCTTCAGGGTGACCTGGACTTCGAGGCCTGGGACCGGGCCCTGTCTCCGGAATCGATCGAGGCCGCGGTTTCGTTGCCGGCTGATGATCTGGACGCCCTCTTCGCCCTGGACCAGTCCTTGGCCCCGAGCCTCTCCCTGGACTTGGACGTGGAGGGGGAGACTGCTCCGCTGGACCTGACGGTGCAGGTGACGGTGCGGGGGCGGGTGGTGGCTGAAGGTCACCTGCAGGTGCCTGCATCCGCGGCGGATGTCCATGTGCCGGTCCAGCTCAACCTGCGGCGGGGCTAGGGTGCGGCGCCTCCTCCTGTCCATCGTGCTGGTCCTCCCGGTGAGTGCTGCGGCACCGGCTTGGTGGACGGCCTTCCTCAAGACCCCCGGCCTGGAGAGCCGCTTCCGCCAGGAGAGCGACAGCGCCGTCTTTGGGACCCTGGCCCGGGAGGGCCGCCTGGCCCTGGCCCGAGGGGCGCGCCTGAAGGTCACCTACGAAGGGGGCCTGACCGTGACCTGCGATGGCAAGCACCTGGTCCAGTACGACCCCGACACCCGCACCGCCCAGAAGGTCGAGCTGACCCGGGCCGTGCGGGACTTCCCCCTCCTGGGCATCCTGCTGGACCCCACCCGCCTGGAGCGCCTCTACCGACTGGAAGCCCGGGGGCCGGAGGCGCTCCGCCTGGTGCCCAGGCAGACGGGCCTTCCCGAGCTGGTGGCCACGGGCAAGAAGGGCAGTCTGCACTCCCTTGAATGGACCGACGGCACGGGCGCCCGGCAGGTCCTGCGCCTGCTGGATCCTCGGCCTATCAGCAACCCCGACCCCACAGCCTTCCGCACCCAGGTACCCGCCGGCACCCGCTGGGCTACTCCGAACGACTGAAGGGGTCGAAAACCTCGGGTTGGGGGAACCGAATGCCCAGCCAGGCATCCAGGGCCGCCACGGTGTCGAAGATGTGGTCCGCCCCGGCTCCGGTGAGCTCTGCCCGGCTGCCATAGCCCCACCCGACCCCGATGGCGTCCAGCCCGTGGTCCCGGGCCGCCACCATGTCGACGCCCCGATCCCCTACCATGACCCCGCCGGGCCGGATGGTGCCCCGGGCCACCAGGGCGGCCAGCACGTCCGTCTTGGGCTGCCACCGGCCCTTCAGGCTGCTACCGAAGATGTCGTCGAAGATGAGGTTCAGGTCGAACTGGTAGGCGATGCGCCGGGCGAAGATCCCGGGCTTGGCCGAGACGATGTAGATCCGGTGGCCCTGGCGCTTCAGGCGATGGAGCATGTGGAAGATGCCCGGATAGAGCTCATGCTCGAAGACCCCATCCTCCCGGTAGCGCTCCCAGTAAAAGTCCAGGACGGCCTCAAGGCGGGCCGAGTCGTCCATTCCTGGCAGGGTGGCCAGGGCCTCCCGCATGCCGAAGCCGATCCAGCCCCGCACGGTGGCCTCGTCTGGTAGCACCAGGCCGAAGGCGCTGCAGGTCTTGCGCAAGCAGTTTTGCACCCCCAGTAGGGGATCCACGAGGGTTCCGTCCAGGTCGAAACAGACGACTCCGGGAGCCATCTCGGGGGCCGTCACGTGGGGCCTACTTCTTCTGCTCGAGTTCGTAGGCCGCGGTGCAGGACCGTACGAAGGCCTGGGCCTCGTCCTTGCCGCCCCAGCCGTCGCTGGTCACGGTCTTGCGCTCGAGGTCCTTGTAGGTCAGGAAGAAGTGCTCCACTTCCAGCAGGAAGTGGGGCGGCAGGTCGCTGCGCGAGCTGACATGGCTGTAGGTGGGATCGTCGCAGGCTACGGCCAGGATCTTGGCATCCTTGCCGTTCTCGTCCGTCATGCGCAGCAGGCCGATGGGTCGGGCCCGGATGACCACGCCCGGGTAGGTCGAGCCGTTGATGAGCACCAGGATATCGGCGGGATCGCCGTCCTCAGCCAGGGTGCCGGGGATGAACCCGTATTCGGCGGGGTAGTGGAAGGGGGAGAACAGCACCCGGTCCACATGCACCAGTCCGGTGTGGTGGTCGATCTCGTACTTGATGCGGGAGCCCGTGGGGATCTCAATGACCGCATTGACGATCTCAGGGGCCTGCCTTCCGGGATTGAGGTGGGCCAGCGGCATGGGTGCTCCAGTCAGGGACCCATGGTCGCACCAACAGCGTCAACCGTCACGCAGAGGGAGCGGCGGGTAGCCTCAGGTGGACCGTGGTGCCGCGCCCCTCCTGGCTCTCCAGGAACAGCAGGCCCCCGTGGGCCACGATGATGCGGTGGCAGACTGCCAGGCCCAGGCCGGTCCCGCCGCCGAAGGTGCTGAAGAAGGGATCGAAGACCTTGGCCAGGGCGTCCTGGGGGATGCCACAGCCGTTGTCCGAGAGGGTGAGGTGCCAGCAGGGGCGCCCTTCCAGGTGCTCCTCGGCCGCAGCCAGGAGGAGGCGGGGCTGATCCAGGCCATCCATGGCCCGGGTGGCGTTCTGGAGCAGGTTCTGGGCGACCTGGCGGAGCAGGTCAGGGTCTCCCTCCCAGGTGGCCCGGGCCGGGATCTGGTTGTCCCAAGGCACCGCGTCGGCCAGGGTGGCGGAGCGCAGGGCGTCCTCCCAGAAGGTTCGCATCGAGACCGTACCCGCCTTGGGGTGCAGGTCGCGGCTGAAGGCCAGGGTGTTGCCCACGAGGCGGTTGAGGCGACCCACGCCGTCCTGGACCTTCCGGGCCAGGTCCAGGGGGCCCTCCTGGTCTTTGAGGTCCTCCACCAGCATGCCGCTGAAGAGGGAGAGGCTGCCCAGGGGGTTGCGGATCTCGTGGGCCAGCTCCGCCGCCATGCGGCCCATGGCGGCCAAGCGGTCCTCCCGGGTGGCCTGCTGGGCCTTGAGCACCGCCTCTGTGACATCCCGCAGGGTCACGATGGTGCCGCCGTGGGGGGCCGAGCGCCGCTCCTCCTCGAAGATCAGCTCGCGACCTTCGGGGGTCTGGAAGCGCCGCTGGCCGCCGGGGCTGCCGGCCTCCCAGGGGGGGGCGTCCTGGAGGAAGCGGCCGTCCATGCCCTGGGGCCGATTCGTGAAGCGGAGGCTGCCATCGTCCGCCAGCACCCAGATGGCGAAGGGAACCGCTTCCAGCACGGTCTGCAGCTCACCCTGGAGTTGGCCCAGCTGGCCCTGCAGGGCCTCGTAGCGGGCTTGCAGGTGCTCGGAGGCAGCGGTGAAGGCTTCGAAGGCTTCCAGCAGCTGGCGGGGGTCCGGGTGGCCCTGGAGGCCTGTCATGCGCCCCCCTGCGTGCCCAGGAGGCGGTCAAGGGCGTCCCGGGTCTCACCCTTGGGCTCGGCCTTGGTGGCTTTGTCCAGGGCAGTCATGGCTTCCGCCGTGCCCAGGGTGGCCAGGGCCTGCGCCGCCGCCAGGCGAACCGGGGGCTCTTCTCCATTGCTGAACAGGGTCTTGCGCCGCAGGCACTGGAGGATGGCGGGCAGGGCCGCTGGGTCGCCGATCTGGCCGAGGGTCTCCAGAGCCTGGATGCGCAGGCGCTGGGGCACCCGCCGTCCCAGCGCAAGCTCCGTGACGGCCGGAACCCCGGACACGGCCTGTAGCTGCCCCAGGGCGAAGAGGATCTCCTGAATGGTCTCCTCGTCGGCCTCCTTCAGTCGGGCCACCAGGGGCGGCGCCGCCAGGGGCCCTCCCAGCTTCCAGAGGGCCCGCACCGCAGACTGGCGGACCCGGATGTCCGGGTGGCGGAGGAGGGGCGCCACGGCCGGCACGCTCCCGGCGTCCCCGAGGTCAGACAGGAGGGTGAGGGCGTTCCGCACCAGGTACCAGGTCGGCGAAGCGAGGACCGCCAGGATCGAGGACAGGGCCCCAGGTCCCATGCTGCGAATGGCTTCGACCAGTCGCCCGCGGCGGGTCCGGTCAGCCTCGTGCTCCAGGCGGAACACCAGGCGGGTGGCCATGGGGTCGCCCAGGGCCTCCAGGTAGGGGTGGACGTCGCGGATCACGGCATCCCGGTCCGGTGCAAAGGCCTGGTCGATGGCCGCGTCGAGGGAGTGCGGGCGCTCCAGCACCGTGCGCAGGGCCGCAAGAGCCTCCTGGCGCCAGGGGTGCTGCTCGTCCAGGAAGGCGCAGAGGCCTTCCACTTCTTGCAGGTCGGCGAGCGCCCCGACCAGGTCACCCCGCAGGACGAGGGCCTCCACCAGGGACTCCAGGCTCTGCGCCGTCCAGCTGTGGATGGTGGGTTCCGGTTCCCAGGCGAAGTGGGCCTTGAGGGCCTCGGCGAGGGGGCCTTCGGAGCCCAAAGGCAGACCGGGGTCCTGGGTCCAACGGGCGACGCCGGACAGGGTTCGCGCGGCCATTCGGCGGGGCTCGTCCTGCTCCGAGCGCAGGGCCTCCAGCAGCTTCTCCTGGACCTGGATGAACTCGTCAAAGCGCCGCAGGGATAGCAGCTCCCGCAGGAGGGCCAGCCGCATCTCGTGGGTCAGCTCGAAGAGGTGGTCCTCCTCCA
>CAITBU010000267.1 GCA_903890595.1 uncultured Holophagaceae bacterium
GTCTTGATGATTGCGTACATGAAAACCTCTTTGGTTGGGGCACATGGGCGGCAGTCCTGTCGGACGCACTTGGGAGCCCACGGCCAGGGCAAGGCCCATCAGTATGCGGGGAAAGGCCTGTTCACTCAAGGGAAAATCCTGGTGACGGGGGGTCACCAGGTCAGGCTGAGGCCCGCCACCAGGATCCGACGGCTGAAATAGCTCTCGTTCACCCGGCGGACGCTGAAGTCGGGCGTGTAGGAGTACGAGGCTGCGTTGTGGCGGCCCAGGAGGTTCATGACCTCCCCGAACACGACCCAGTTGCCCCCCCAGCGGCTGAAGAGGTGGGTCAGGCGGAGGTCCACCCGGTGGTAGACGGGCAGGTTGTCGGAGTAGTGGGGGCCCTGGACGGGGTCCCATCCCCCGCCGGGATTGGCGGTGGCGCCCAGCACCGGGGTGACCGGGGCCCCGGTGGCATAGCGGAAGGTGCCCGCCAGCTCCCAACCCTGGGCCAGGGTGTGGCTGGTGACGGCCGTGAGGTTGTGCGGGACGCTGGTGGGCGCAGGGCCGAGGGTGGTCTGCAGGTCCTCCTTGCGCCGGGTGTCCAGGTAGCCATAGCCGACCCAGCCACGCCAGCCCGGCAGGGCGGCCTTGAGCAGGAGGTCGGCCCCCTGGGCATAGCCCCGGCCGGAAGAAACGAAGCGCAGCAACGGGTCCTGGACAACTAGGTTGTCGTAGTCCTTGCGGTAGACCTCCAGGCGCAAGTTCCAGTCCACCGAGCCCTTCCAGGCGGCGTCCAGGGAGGCCAGGGCATGGGTGGCCCGCATGATCTTGAGGTTGGGGTTGCCGGCGTGGGGATCGACCTGGGTGAGCAGGGGGGCCTGGTGGAAGGTGCCGCCCGCCAGACGGAAGGTCATGCCCTCCCGGATGAGGCAAGAGAGGGTGGCCCGGAGGTCCCGGGTGGTCTCCCGCTCCAGGGCGTAGTGGTCCTGGCGGCCCCCCACGGAGAGGCCCCAGCTGGGGCTGAGCAGCAGGCGGGCGGTCAGGTAGGTGCCGGTGCGGGTGGCGTCAAAGCCGTAGGCAAAGGTCCGGGCGGCAGCAGCCGGATTCCAGTTGGCCAGGTTGAAGGGCACCTCCCCCTGGGGGTCCACGTGGGTCCGGTCCAGGTCGCCGCCCCCTTCCAGGGTCAGGCGGTCGCCCAGGGGGAGCGTCAGCTCGGCGCGAGCTGAGCGGCTCTGCTCCCGCTGGTCGATGCCCCACTGGTTGAAGGTCCAATAGATGTGCGACTGGCTCTGGGAGGCCGCCAGCGTGAGGCCCGCCTGACCGAAGACCGTGCCTGCCCACTGAAGACCCCCGAAGCGGGTGTCGCTGTGGTTGTGGTAGGTGTCCTTCAGGTTGGCGGTGGTCACCTCTGTGGCCAAGTGGTCCTGGGAGTAGAGGCCCGTGGCGATGAGGCGTCCGCCCAGGAGCGGCTGCTGCCAGCTCAGCTGGGCGTCGTGGGACAGGGGGGACTCTTGGAAGGTCTGGGCCAGCCCGTACCACTTGTCCAGCAGCACCGTATCAGAGCGGCGCACCGAGGCCCGGAGGAGGCCCTCCCCCAGAGGCCGCTCGGCCGCAAAGCCCTGGGTGGGGATGGTGATCAACAAGGTGTTCGAGGCCACCGGTGTGGTCTGGTCCGTGGAGATGTCCAGCACTGCTGATAGGGCATCGCCGTAGCGGGCCGAGAAGGCGCCGGGCACGAAGTCCACCCGGGTGACAAGGGCTGTGTCTACGGCGGAGAAGATGCCGCCCTGGGTGCTGGGGTGGTGAAAGGGACGGGCGAGGCGCCCGCCGTTGAGCCAGATGCCCACCTCCTCGGGCTTGCCACCGCGCACGAAGAGCTCCGCACCCTCGCTGGCATTGCTGACACCGGGCAGGCCCTTGGCGGCCTGCATCACATCCGCGGCGGCACCGGGAGTGGTGTAGATCTCCATTCGGGAGAGGGTCGAGGTGTTGCCCTCCTGGCTGCTGTAGCCGCTGCCTTCCACTACCTCGACCACGGTGCCCTGCACAGCTGGCGCGAGCATCACCAGCAGCGCCTCCCCGGGACGGCCCGAGCGGGTCTGCGCCTCCATGCCGGGAGCACTGATGCGGACCTCGACCGGGCCGGGCGCATTCAGGGCCAAGGTGAAGGCGCCCTTGGCATCGGCCTGGGTGCGGCGTCCGGCGACTTCCACCCGGGCCCCGGGCAGCGGCTTGCCGCTGGGGCCGAGGACCACGCCGCTGAGCTCCAGGGCGGCCTGCAGGAGGACGGCCAGCATCACTTGCCCTTGCCCTGCAGGCGCGGCAGCACCATGCGGGTGACGAAGCCATTGCCGGGATCCAGGGTGAATACTCGGTCCACGGTCTGCTGAGCGGCGGGAAGCTGCTGGGCTTCCACCTGGGCCAGGGCCAGCCAGCCCAGGCTCTCCACCAGGCCCCAGCTGGGCTGCCAGGGATCGGTGGGCTTGGCTTCCGCCTCGGCCAGCCGCACCGCCGCTTCCACGAGGGGCAGGGCTACCTTCACGCCACCCCCGACGAAGGCCGGTGTGTGGAGGACGTGTATGGCCCGCAGCAGGGTGATGCGGGGGTTACCGGGACGGGCGGCCTGGGCCTTGTCCAGGAGGCCCATGGCCTGGGGGCTGAGGGTGATCCCGGACATGGGGGAGAAGCCGATCTTGAGGCCCAGCAGGCCTGCCACGAGGGCCTGGGACTCAGCCTCCTTGGTGCCTTCGAAGGTCTTCAGGGTGCGCTCGACCAGGGCCTTGCTGGCCTTCGGATCTTCGGTGCTCAGCCGGCTGGCCAGGACGTAGGCCAGGTGGAGCTGGTGGTAGGCCTTCTTATCCGTTGGGGCGGGGTCCATGGCCAGCCGGGCTTCGAGCGAGCGCACCTGGTCGGTGGGCAGGCGCTGGAGGCGGGCCAGTTGGGAAGGCAGGTCTGAGGTCTGGGCCAGGCAGATGGCGGCGGGCAGGACGGCAAGCAGCAAGCGCATGGGAGCTCCGGGTGGCACAGGGTGGCCAGACCCAACATCACCCAGTTGCCAGAGGGCAGCCAGGCCTGCCGCACCAACGGTTGGGAATCCCAGACGAACCGGGTTCAGAGGGCTCCGAGTCGGCTGCGGAGCTCGGACATGCGGTCCCGGCTCACGGGCAGGCGCGACCCATCCTGGAGGCGAACCTCGCCCGTCCCCCCAGGATCGGGCAGTAGCTCCCGGATCTGGTCCACGGCGGCCATGGCGGAGCGGTGCGTGCGGAAGAACCGCGGCGCCAGCAGGCCCTCCAGCTCATCGAGGGTGCGGTCCAGGACGAAGCGGCCCTCGGGTGTGTGGACGAAGAGGAGTCGGTTCTCCGTGCGCAGGTGGCTGACCTGCGCCCAGGACAGCACGAGGATGCGGCCCTTCACCAGCACCGTGAAGCGCTCCGGCATGGCCTTCTGCCGGGTGGCCTCCAGGGCCTGGGTGAGCAATCCCAGGTCCAGGGCGGCGTCCTGGGTGGGTACCCGGGCCAGCGTCTCCAGCAGGCGCTCCCGGGCCACCGGCTTCAGTAGGTAGTCGCAGGCCGCCCAGCGAAAGGCCTCTAGGGCGTGCTGGTCGAAGGCGGTGACGAAGGCAATGGGTGGCAGGGTCAGGCCGGCCTGGCGCGCCCTCTGGAGCAAGCCGAAGGCGCCCTCCGGCGGGAACTCGATGTCGAGGAACAGCAGGTCCACGCCGCCCCGCTCAAGCAGGGCCAGGCCTGCCAGGCCGTCGCCGGCTTCGGCCACGCACTGGGCCGAGGGGTCCAGCTCTGCGACCAGCCGCTTTAGCCGGGCGCGGGCCGGCGGCTCGTCCTCGATGATGGCGTAGCGCCGGGTCACGCGAGCCTCACTTCCACGGCGCAGCCTTGCTCGACCGCAGGCCACACTAGGCTGCCCCCGGTGGCGAGCAGGCGCTCCCGCACGGTGCGGAGCCCCACGCCTTCAGGCGCATCAGCCCGCCGCCCCACCCCGTCGTCTTCGATGCGGATGCGGCCATCCTGGGCCTGGATGCGCAGGTGGCAGGGGCCAACCTTGCTCCGGAAGCCGTGCTTGAGGGCGTTCTCCACCAGCGGCAGCAGCAGCAGGGGCTGGATGGGTAGCTCCGCCATGGCTGGGTCAAGGTGCAGCTCGAAGGTCAGGCGGTCCCCGAAGCGCAGCTCCTCCAGGCGTAGGAGGTGGAGCAGCAGGTCGAACTCCCCTTGGAGGGGCCACTCGGGCTGCTCCAGTGCTCCCAGGATCTGCCGGAGCAGGGCCGACAGGCGCTCCGTGGCCTCCTCGGCCAGGCGAGGATCCTGGGGGATCAGGGCGGCGATGGTGTTCAGGGCATTGAACAGGGTGTGCGGCTGCAGCTGGGCCTGGAGTCCCAGGAAGCTGGCCCGGGCCTCGGCCTGGGCCAGGGAGCGTTCCGCTTGAACATGGTGCTCCACTGTTTCCTTGAGGCCGATGATCCCTGAGGCCGCCAGCCCAGCCAGGCCGCTGTAGATCAGGACGGCGCGGAGGTGCAGGAAGTTGATCCCCGTGGCCAGGCGGACCAAGCCAATGGAAAGCGCCAGCAGAACCACGTAGAGCAGGAGCAGCCAGGCCACAGAGAACAGGCCAATGTGGGCCGCCGACCAGTGGCGGGGCAGGCGCTCCATGGGGGTGTGCAGGAGGTCAAAGCCGCCCCACATCACCAGGCTGAAGATCACGCCGATGAGCACGGACTGGAGGGGATTCCAGAGGGGCCCACCCAGGGCTGCGTGGACGCCAAGGCCGATGGCGGTTCCCAGCAGGCTGGCCTTGACCAGCCACGCCAGGGGAGACTTCAGGACCATGCTCTCGCGTGCCATGGCACCAGGATCGGCCCCGATTCCATCCCCGGTCCAGGGTTTTGGACCAACGGCGGCTTCCGTCGCACCAGTGGGGATGGGATCATGGCACATGAGCCATGACTTCCAGACCTTCCTGAAGAAGCTTGAGAACTGCGGTGAGCTGAGCCGGGTGGGTCCGGAGGTGGATCCCTTCCTGGAGATGGGCGCCATCGCCGACCGGGTCTCCAAGCAGGCGGGGGGCGGGAAGGCCCTGCTGTTCGAGCGCCCCACGGGCAAGAGCATCCCGGTGGCCATGAAC
>CAITBU010000268.1 GCA_903890595.1 uncultured Holophagaceae bacterium
GGCACACGACAGCCGTCAGCGTAGAGCCCATGCCCCGGGCGCTGTGGTCGTGGTGGGAATAGCGCACCACGGCCTCGCTGGCGGCATGCACAGCATCCTCCAGGGCCTGGGGCAGCTCCGCCTCCAGCACCGGCCGCAGCTCAGGCGCGGCCCAGCGGCTGAAGAGCACCAGGGCGAGGGCGGCAAGGCCCTCCCGGCTGGCCACTTCCCCGGCGGCAGCGCCCCCCATGCCATCCGCCACGGCCGCCAGCAGACCGGCCTCGCCCTGGGGCAGGATCCGGCAGGGGCTGTTGAGGATGGGCTCCTCGCCGTCCAGGGCGCTCAGGAGGTAGGCGTCCTCGTTGTTGGCCCGGATCAACCCCGGATGGGTGGCAGCGGCGTAGTCGATGAGCATGAGGAGATTGGCCCGGAGCGAAGGCTGGTTGGGGAGGCGAAAGTCGGGCCCTTTCCGTTCATGATAGCGGGAGGAGGATCGAATCCATGACCCGAGGCCACGCCCCCAGCGATCTTCCTTGCCAGGAACGCCGGCCTACCACCCGGGGAGGCCGGCCATGACGGGACCCCTCGGGATCCTGGGACCTGGGGTCCTGGGCCGTTCCACTGCCCAGGCTGCGGCAGAGCGCGGCCTTAGGGTGCGCCTCCTGGGTCGGGACCTGGCCCACGCCACCGCCGGGGTGGCCGAAGTCAACCGCCGCTGGGACCGGGCGGTGGCCGCGGGCCGCATGGACCCTGCAGCGGCTGCGGAGGCTGCGACCCTCCTCGTCCCCGCTTCTTTCGATCCCGAGGCTCTGGAGGGCCTTGCCGCGCTCCTGGAGGCCCTCCCGGAGGACCCTGCCCCCAAGGCCCACGTCCTCGCCGATGCGGCCCACTGGGGGCACCCGGACCTCCTGCTGCTGTCAGGCACCTCCTCCCTGCCCATCTCAGACCTGGCCCGGCGGGCAGAACTGGAAGGCCGCCTGGTGGGCTTCCACCTCTTTGTGCCAGTACCCCGCATGGGCGTGGTGGAGCTGGCCGTTCCCGCCGGCACCGCGACTGCCCTGGTCGCCCGGGCCCGGGCCCTGGGCGTAGCACTGGGCAAGCGGGTGGTGCAGGTGCGGGACCAGCCCGGCTTCGCCGCTGCGCGGATGGCCCTGGCCCAGGGCCTCGAGGCCATGCGGCTCCTGGAGGCCGGCGTGGCCTCTGCCGAAGATTTGGACGCCCTCATGACGCTGGGCTACGGGCACCCCGTCGGCCCCCTGGAGCTATCGGACCGGGTGGGCCTGGACCTGCGTCTGCGCATCGCCGAGGGCCTGGTGGGCAGCGGAGAAAGCCGGTTCCGTCCCCCGGCCCTGCTCAAGACGCACGTGGTGGAGGACGAGACCGGAACCCGCTCTGGGCAGGGCTTCTTTGCCTGGGATGAGCAGGGGAGACGCTGCTGATGGAGCCCAAAGTCGTTCTCTATGTCGTGGCCGTACTCCTCGTGATCTATGTCGCATATCAGCTCGGAAAGGTGCTGTTGAGGGTCTTGGTCGGCCTCGCCGCCCTGGCTCTGGTAAGCTGGGGCATCTGGAAGATCTTCCTTTCCTGACCCGCCTTCCCGAGGAGCAAGCATGGCCGCCATTTCCTGCACCCATTGCGGCGCCGACCTGACCGCCCCCCAGAGCGTACGCATCGCCGAGTACCACTTCGGCCACATGGAGAAGGTGGACGAGGATCCGGGCTTCAAGTACCACATCGAGCAGCCGGACAACTTCACCCTGCTCTGCAACAGCTGCAAGCGCCTGGTGCGGACCCTGCCCATCCCCCGCTAAGCCCTTCGCTCAACCCCAACAAAAAAACGGCCCCCGACGGGGCCGTTTTTCCTGACTGAGCAGGACCGCTACTGGCGGATGATCCGTGGAGTGATGAAGATCAGCAGCTCGACATTCTTGTCCTGCTTGGTGTTGCTGCGGAACAGGAAGCCGACCAGGGGCAGGTTCGCCAGGAAGGGCACGCCATTCTGTCCCGTGGAGCTGTTGGTGACATAGACGCCGCCCAGCACAGCCGTGCCACCATCCCGCACCAGCACCTGGGTCTCGATGGACTTGCGGAGGATCGTGGGGGTGCCGTTGACCGTGCGGGAGAAGTCCGCCTCGGCCTTCTCGACCTTGAGATCCATGATGATGGTGCCTTCGTTGGTGATCTGGGGTGTCACTTCCAGCGAGAGGTTGGCATCGATAAAGGCCACGGTGATGGCGCCGCCCTGGGCCCCGCCCTGCTGGGTGGGATAGGGGATCTTCTCGCCGCTCAGGATGGTGGCTTTCTTGTTGTTCTGAGTCACGACCTTGGGGGACGACACGATCTTGAGGGTGCCCTCCGACTGCATGGCCTGGAGCACGGCATTGATGCTGAAGCGGTTGCTGAGGAAGCTGAGCCAGAGCTCGCCGGCAGGCGCAGCAATGGAGGTGGCGCCATCCTTGCCCGGCGTCCAGGCCACGGCAGCCTGCTGTCCGGAGCTGGGCCGGTTGAACCCGGTGGCACCATTCCAGAAGGGGGAAGTGCTGCCCACCCAGGGGGTCGCAGTGGACGTGGTTCCGCTGCTGGTGATCGAGGCGTTCCCAGAGTTGGCCTGGGGCCACTTCACACCAAATTCCTGCTGCCAGTTCTTGTTGGCTTCCACCACCCGCGCCTCAATCTGCACCTGCTGGATCTGGACGTCCAGAGTCGCCAGGAGGTCGTCGATGACGCCCATGTTCCGGGGCAGGTCCGTGATGATCAGGGTGCCGGTGCGCTCATCCACGAAGGCCCGCCCACGCGTGGTCAGCACCTCCTTGAGGATGCGCTGGACATCGGCCACCTTGGCGTAGGAGAGGGGCCGCGTGATGGTCTGGAGGTCGCCGGAGAGGGCCCGGGTCTCGTCCAGCTTCTTGCGCTCTTCTTCTTCTTTCTGGAGCTTCTCGATCTTGGCGACACGAAGGACGCTGTTGTGGATTTCCTTGCCCAGCGCAGCATTCTTCAGGACCACATCCAGGACCTGATCCCAGGGGGTGTCCGTGAACTTGTAGCCGAAGTTGCCCTGGACGTCAGGATCCATGACCAGGTTCAGCTTGCCGGTCTCGGCCAGGACCCGCAGAAACTCGCGGATGTCGGTATTCGGGAGATCGATGGTGATCTTGGACCCGGTGTAGCGGGCGCGGGCCTCACCCAGCGTCCGACCAGGGGCCCGAGTTGCAAGCTGGGTGACAGGCTGAGCGGCGGGCTTGTCGAGTTCCGGTGCCTGGGGGTCGGGGCTGGCCGCCGGCAACGCCGTGGCGGCCACCAGCTGGGGCAGCGGGTGGAAGGAACTGGCCAGCGCAGGAATGGGGGACAAGGCCCGGGGCGCGGCCTTGGGGGCCTCCGCTTCCGCCGCTGGGGTCGCCGTCTCAGCCGCCACCTTGGGCTCAGCAAGGATGGTCGGGTCGAGCACCGGCAGCACGAGCGGGCTCGGAACACCCAGCTCCGGGGCACTGGCAGGGGCGGCGGACGGAGCGCCCAGACGGGCCTGGACGCGACCCTCGCCGGGGGTCAAGTGCAGCAGAAGGCCCTCGGGGACAACGCCGACCAGGACCTGGGTGCCGGGGACCACTTCCAGCACGAGGCGGGTCACGGGATTGGGAGCGTCCTTGAACTGGGCCAAGCGGGCCTTGAGGATCAGGGGATGGGCCAGCTGGGCCAGGTCCTCACGGGTGACGGCGGTGCCGCGAGCCACGCCAGGCAGGTCCAGCACCACCCGGTTGGGCTGAGGCAGAACCTGGATGCCGGGCTTGCCCGTGAGACCGGGGATACCCAGCAGGATCTGGGCCCCGGTGCCTTCGGACTCCAGCGAGGCGGAGACAAGGGTGACCTTGCGGGAGTTGGCCTCCGCAGCCGGGGTGGCTTGCAGAACCCCCGGGTTGATCCCGGCCAGGAGCACGCCCCCTGCAACCAGCAAGGAACTCAGGCGAGCACTCATCGTTTACCCTCCTCACGCTTGAACGTCTTCGTGATGGTCCGGAATACAGAACGGTTGGTTGTGTTTAGTTCCCACTGACGGAACGTTACGGACTTGTCGCTGATGGCCGTGATCTCGCCATCCTTGAAGCGATGGCCGACAGGCAGCCAGCGCACATTCCCGCGTCCATCGGAAACAATCGCAAAGGTCTTGCCATCCATGCGGATCATACCCTTCACGGCGATGTCATCCAGGGTGTCCCCGCGCTCGTTGGGCTTTTCATCCCGGGGGGCGGAGAAGGGGTCACGCTGCATGGTGGGACGGTAGGGGGTGGCCTTGATCAGGGCCACGTCCTCGATGGGGACCTGCGCAGCTGGCACCGGGGGCGGGGTCGCCTTGGCGGCAGCCGGCGCAGCAGGCACCGGGGGTGGGGTCGCCTTGGCTGGGGCCTGCGCCAGCAGGGGGCCCGCACACAGCAGAAGGGTCAGGATCCGTTGGGTCATGGTCGCCTCAATCATCCTTGGGGCCAGGCTTGGTTGGGGCAGGAACGGGCTTCTTCGCTGCCTCCACCGGGGGTGGTTCCACCGGGTTGTAGATGAAGGCGCTGATGGTGCACTTGACCACCGCCGGGTAGGTGCTCCGGGCATCGGGCTTGCGGGTCATGTCGATGTTGGTGATGTTGATGATCTTGTCGTAGCCCGAGATCAGTGAAGCAAACTGCCCGAAAGAGTGGAAGCCCATGCGGAACTCGAACTCCACCGGCTTCTCGGTGTAGTAGGTATCCCGCTTCTCGGGCCTCAGTGCGAAGGAGACCTGGTCGATGCCCGCATCGTCAGCGATCTTCTTGATGCGGTAGGGGATCTCGCCAGCGTCCGTCTCGGAGGGCATGATCCGGATGAGTTCCTCGATCCGCTTGTCCTGCTTGGCCACCTCATCCCGCAGCTTTTCGTAGTTGGCCTTGAGCAGCTTGCCCTTGTCCACCTGGACCTGGATGGTCTTGACGTCGGCGTTGAGGGCATCCCGATCCGCCCGCTTGGTACCGAGCAGGAAGTAGACCAGGCCGGCCACCAGGAGGCCCACTGCCGCACCCACGCCGATCTGTTTCTGGAGTTGAGGATTCATGGCCACCTCAGACGGCGTTCTGGAGTTCGAACGAGATGGTGAACTCGAAGGCGCCCGAGGCCCCCCGCTTCGCTCCCGGGTAGCTGATCTTCTTGAACCAGCGGGTCCGGGAC
>CAITBU010000269.1 GCA_903890595.1 uncultured Holophagaceae bacterium
CTGCTCCTGGACCTCGGTCAGCCCTGGCGCATCTGGCACGCCATCGTCTACTGGAATCCCCACTCCGTCATGTTCGAAGTGGCCTGGTGCGTCATGCTCTACACCACCGTCCTGGCGTTGGAGTTCAGCCCCGTGGTGTTCGAGTGGCTCGGCTTCCCTGCGCCGGCCCGCTTCATCCACCGCCTCATCACGCCCCTGGTCATCCTGGGCGTCCTGCTCTCGACCCTGCATCAGTCCTCGCTGGGCTCCCTCTACCTGATCGTGCCCAGCAAGCTCCACCCGCTGTGGTACTCCCCCATGCTGCCGGTGCACTTCTACATCAGCGCCATCGGGGCCGGCATCGGCATGGTGATCCTCGAGTCCTACCTCAGCGGGCGGACCTTCCACCGCCACCTCGAGATGGAGCTCCTGGAGCCCCTGGCCCGCGGCATGGTCGTGGCCCTGGGCATCTACGGTCTCCTGCGCGTCCAGGCCATCCAGCGCAACCACGCCTGGGGTGCCATTCGGGAGTTCGGCTACGAGGGCCAGATGTTCCTGCTGGAGTTCACCCTCGGGGTGCTCCTGCCGGTGGGGCTCATGTCCTTCCGCCGCCTGCGCTCCAATCCGAACTGGCTGGTGGGCGGTGCCTTCCTGGCGGTGCTCGGGTTCGTCATGAACCGCTTGAACATCAGCATCACGGGCATGGAAGCCGCCTCTGGCACCCGCTACCTGCCCTCGGCCGGTGAGATCATCGTCTCCCTCGGCCTGGTGGCTGCGGGCATGGCGGTCTTCGCCTTCGCGGTGCGGACCTTCAAGATCTTCCCGGACGGGCCGGGCTCCCAGTCCGATCCCCGCAAAGAGAGGACCTGAGGCATGCGCACCCGCATCGGCACCCGCCTGATCCTCGGCGCTGGTCTCACCACCGCGCTGGTGATCGGCGGCATGGCCGTGACCGTGCTCCGGACCCACACCGCCCAGCTTTTGGCGGAGCGGACCCGGAGCGCGGATCAGCTCAGCGAGACCATCAAGAGCGCCACCCACTTTGACATGCTGGAAAACCGCCGGGAGAACCTCCACCGGCAGATCCGCTCCGTGGGCGGCCTGCACGACCAGGGCATCCAGAAGGTGCGGGTGTTCAACAAGGAAGGCCGGATCATGTTCTCCTCCAGCGCAGAGGAGATCGGCACCAAGCTCGATACCCGGGGGGAGGCTTGCTACGCCTGCCACGCTCCGGGCAAGCCCCTGGACCGCCTGGACATCCAGGCTCGGGCGCGCACCTTCACAGCGGCGGACGGGACCCACACCCTGGGGGTGATCAATCCCATCCCCAACGACCCCTCCTGCTCTACGGTCGGGTGTCACCCCAGCCCTGCCAAGCAGAGCCTGCTGGGCGTCCTGGATGTGAACATCTCCCTCACGGAAGTGGACCGGGAGATCGCCCGCAGCAAGTCGGTCATCGCCGGCTCCGCTGCCCTGGCCATCCTGGCGGGCGGCCTCATGCTCTGGTGGCTCAACCGCCGCCTGGTGGTCCGTCCCGTGGCGGCCCTGGTAGAGGGCACCCACCGGGTGGCCGCTGGCGACCTGACCACGGTCATCCCCTTCCTGGGGCGGCATGAGCTGGGCACCCTGGCCAAGGCCTTCAACGAGATGACCAAGAACCTCTCGGACACCCAGCGGCAGCTGGCCCAGGCTGACAAGCTGGCCTCGGTGGGGCGCCTGGCCGCTGGCATCGCCCACGAGATCAATAACCCCCTGACCGGTGTCCTCAGCTACGCCTCCCTGCTCCGCAAGCGCATGGGCGAGGATGTGGCGGCCTCCGAAGACCTGGATGTCATCGTGCGGGAGACCGTGCGCTGCCGGGGCATCATCCGGGGCCTATTGGACTTTGCCCGCCCCGTGGCACCCGCCCGGAAGCCCATGGACCTCAACGAGGTCGCCCGCCGCTCCGTCTCGGTGGTCATGACCCAGCTTTCAATGAATCAGGTGGACCTGTCCCTGCACCTGGCCCCAGACCTGCCGGAAGTCCAGGCTGACCCCAACCAGATCCAGCAGGTGCTCGTGAACCTCATCCTCAACGCCGCCGACGCCATTGGTGAGGGGGGTGGCACCATTCGGGCCACCAGCCGCATTGGCGCCAACGGCAGCCTGGAGCTGAGCCTCGAAGACAACGGCAAGGGCATCCCTGCCGAAGACCTGCCGCGCATCTTCGAGCCCTTCTTCACCACCAAGGGCAACCACGGCACGGGCCTCGGGCTTGCTGTCAGCTGGGGCATAGTTGAGGCCCACGGCGGTACTCTGGAAGTCCAGAGCGAGCCGGGGCGGGGGACCTGCTTCACCCTCCGCCTCCCCATCGCAGCCGAACCCGGTGGCATTGATCCGTCTTCCATCCCCAACACCTAGGAGGTCCCCTTGACCGCCATTTTGATCCTCTTCATGTTCGTGGCCTTCGTGGGCATCGACTTCCTGGTCCGGACCTCCCTGCGCAAGCTGCGGGACAGCCAGGACCGAGCGGCCCGCGAGGCGGTGCTGGCTACCTCCCTCAAGCTGGACTTCACCCATGAGGCCAAGAGCCTCAAGCGGGTGGAGGTGCCGAACCCCAGGGCCCGGGTCCTGGCGGTGGATGACGAGGGCGTCGTGCTGGACTCCTTCCGCCGCATCCTGGTGCTCGAGAACTTCAGCGTGGACACCGTGGAGCATGGTCCCGAGGCCCTGGGCCTGGTGCAGCGCAACGACTACGACTTCGTCTTCACCGACCTGAAGATGCCAGACATGGATGGCGTCGAAGTGGTGAAGGCTGTGAAGCACCTGCGCCCTGACATCGACGTGGTGGTCATCACGGGCTACGGCAGCATCGAGACCGCCGTCCAGACCCTCCAGCAGGGCGCCTGCGAGTATGTGCAGAAGCCCTTCACCGCCGATGAGCTGGGCGAGTTCGCCCGCAAGCTCCTCATCAAGCGCCAGGCGCGCATCGCGGCCGCCCAGCGGCCCACCGTCCGCGTGGTGACCCCGGAGATGGCCGAGGTGGTACCCGCCAACGAGTTCTGCATCCCCGGCGGCGCCTTCCTGTCCACTGGCCACGCCTGGGTCCGCCTCGAGCCCGAGGGTCAGGTGCGCATCGGCATCGACGACTTCATCCGCAAGGCCCTCGGCACCGTGACTGAAGTGATCCTGCCTGAGCGCGGGCGCACCATCCGCCAGGGCGAGGCGCTCTTCACCCTCAAGGGCACCGCTGGCAGCGTGCAGGTGGCCTCGCCCCTGTCGGGCAAGGTGAAGCACGACAACACCGGCCTCCAGTCTGATCCAAACGAAGTCACCCAGAGCCCCTACGACCGCGGCTGGGTGTGCCTCCTGGCCCCCAGTGACCTCGCCACTGAGCTGAGCACCCTGAAGATCGGCAACCCCGTCATCGGGTGGTACCAGGACGAGATCGCCCGCTTCCGCTCCGAGGATGGCCCCCTCGCCGCTGGTGTCCTCAACTGGACCGACTTCCAGCAGAAGTTCCTTAACCCGAAGGCTTAGGTCGAGCGTCAGCGCAACACCGAAAGGGCTCGGAGCCAAGGCTCCGAGCCCTTTCGGTGCGTGAGGGCAAGGCCCCTAGCCTTGGTACGCATCCCCGGCGTGGTAGCTGGAGCGCACCAGGGGGGCGGACTCCACGCGCTGGAAGCCCAGCTCCAGGCCCTTGACGCGATACAGCTCGAACTCGGCGGGCTCCACGTAGCGGTGCAGGGGGAGGTGGAGGGGCGAGGGGGGCAGGTACTGGCCGAGGGTCGCGATGTCCACGCCGTGCTGGCGCCAGTCTGCCATGAGGGTCAGCACCTGCTCCGGGGTCTCGCCCAGACCCACCATGATGCCGCTCTTCACCTTCATGGTCGGGGCCTGGGCATCCCGCCAGTCTGCGGCCCGGCGCAGGAGGGTGAGGCTCTGGGCATAGTCGGCATCTGGTCGCACCCGCCGGTAGAGGTGGGGCACCGTCTCGACGTTGTGGTTCAGGACGTCTGGGCGGGCCTCCAGGACGGTGGCCAGGGCGGCTGCATCCCCACAGAAGTCCGGGATCAGGACCTCCACGCCACAGCCGGGGGAGAGGGTGCGGATCCAGCGGATGGTCTCGGCAAAGTGGGCCGCACCGCCATCCGGCAGGTCGTCCCGGTTGACCGAGGTGACCACGGCGAACTTAAGGCCGAGGCTGGCCACGGCCTCCGCCACCCGCTGGGGCTCACCAGGGTCCAGGGCCCCGGGGCGGCCCTTGCCCACGTTGCAGAAGCCGCAGTGGCGCGTGCAGACCTCGCCCAGCAGCATGAAGGTCGCGGTCCGGTGCACCCCCCAGCACTCGTGGAGGTTGGGGCAGCGGGCCTCCTCGCAGACCGTCACCAGGCCCTTGGACCGGATCAGGCCCTCCACTTCGGCCACCACCTCGGGGGCCGGTACTCGGATCTTGAGCCAGTCGGGGCGGGTACCGGGGAGGACGGGGGGGCGGGCCATGGCCCTCCATTGTGGCCCGGGAAGGGGTAGAATGGGGGCATGTCCGAGACCCCCCAGGTGACCCCCGGTACCGAGCCCGAAGCTGAGGCCTTGCCGACGGCCCCGAAGACCTTCGAGAGCCCCAAGGGCTTCGAGACCCGCTTCCGGGACCTGCCGCTGCACCTCTCGGTCTTTGATGGCCCCCTGGACCTGCTGCTGCACCTCATCCACGAGCAGAAGCTGGAGATCCTTGACCTGCCCATGGCCGAGGTCACGCGCCAGTACATGGAGTACCTCCACCTCATGGAGGAGCTGAACCTGGAGATCGCTGCCGAGTTCGTGGCCATGGCGGCCCAGCTGCTGCAGATCAAGTCCCGGCTCATGCTGCCCCGGCCGCCCCAGGCCCCCGAGGAAGATCCCCGCGTCTCCCTGGTCCAGCGGCTGCTGGAGTACCAGCAGGTGAAGCTGGCCGCCCAGTCCCTCTCTGAGCGCGAGTCCGACTGGCAGAAGATCGCCTTTGCCCCGGGCATCGACCTGGATGACCACAAGCGCGTCGAGGAAGAGCCCATCCGGGCCACGCTCTTCGACCTGCTGGGTGCCTACCGGGACGCCCTGAAGCGCCTCCTGCCCCCGCCGCCGGTGGAGGTCCGCACCCAGCCGAAGTCCCTGGAGCAGCGCGTCATGGAGGTGCTCACCGAGCTCCAGGACGGCCTCTGGAAGCCCTTCCAGGGCCTGATGGGCCAGGTCCGCACCCGGGAGGAGCTGGTCCTCACCTTCCTGGCCCTGCTGGAGCTGGTGCGCACGGGCCGCATCTCGCTGGTGCAGGGCGAGACCTTCGGCGAGATCCGCATCAAGGCCTCCGAGGCCGCATGAGCGGGCCTGGGGACGCCTTTCGGCCCGCCTACATGACGGGGCTGGCCCTCTGCCTCGGCCTGCCGACGCTGGCGGCGCTGCTGCTGCTGACCGGAGCCATCCCGGCGGGTAACCAGCCCCTTGAAGGCCTGGTGCAGCAGGTGGGCTACCAGTTCACGGGCCTGGTCTTCCTGGCTGCGGCGATCGTATTTGGCCGTCCCGCCCGGGCCTTCCAGCGGGTGGCTGAGTTGTCGGTGGAGGAACGGCCAGCGGCGGTGCGGCGCGAATGTCTACTGGTGGCGGCCTTCCTCCAGGTCGGGGTGCTCTGCGGCCTAGCCTACTGGGCCATGGTGGGCCTCCATGTTCCCCGCCACGCCTGGGGGTTCCTGCTGACCACCCCCATGCTCTACGTGGCGCTCGTGCCGCGTCCCGCCCGCTGGGCCAAGGCCTCCGAGGGCTGAGGCCGGTTTGCCTTCGAAGAGCAAAAGCGGATCCACAGATTTCACAGCTGGGCCCCGACCCACCCTGCCTGCGCCGTGGGCCCTATCCCCGCACTCCCCGTGCATCCCCGGCTAAGGCCTTTCCCTTTAATCCGTGTAATCTGTGAAATCTGTGGATAAGTTATTTTTATTTTTGCAGTTATCCGCTCTTGTCCATGTCAAAAGCACTTGTCTTTGCTTGTTGCCTTTTCTCACTGCGAGCTACCAGGCGGCGCTGCGACCCACGCCAGGACGCGCTTCGTCGCCGCCGGCCCGATGGCCTCGGTCAGGGCTTCGCCAGTGGCTGCCCGCACGCCAGTGGCACTGCCGAAGGCCTGCAGCAGCTTCTTCGCGGTGGCGGGGCCGACGCCTGGAATCTGCGTCAGCTCCGTCTGGAGCGTGCGCTTGGCGCGCAGGGCCCGGTGGTAGGTGACGGCGAAGCGGTGGGCCTCGTCCCGGATGCGCTGCAGCAGCTGCAGCACAGGTGAGGACTTGGGGATCTTCAGGGGGGTCGCGAGGCCGGGCCGGAACACCAGCTCCTCCTTCTTGGCGAGGCTGGCCAGCTCCAGCTGGGCGAGGCCCAGGTCTTCCAGTGCGGCCTGCGCTGCATGGAGCTGACCCAGGCCGCCGTCGATGAGCACCAGAGAGGGATAGTCCTGGCTCTCAGCCTGCAGCCGGCGGTAGCGGCGCTGCACGGCCTCGCGCATGTTGGCGAAGTCATCGTTCTCCTGCACGGTCATCTTGAAGCGGCGGTAGCGGGCCTTGTCCGGCAGACCGTCGGTGAAGACCACACAGCTGGCCACCACCTCGCGGCCCTGGCCGTGGCTGATGTCGAAGCACTCGATGCGGCGGGGCAGGTGGCTGAGGCCCAGGAAGGCCTGCAGGCCCTCCAGCACGGCCTCGTTGAGGCGGGCTGGCTCGAACTTCCGCTCCAGGGCCATGCGCGCATTCTCCTGGGCCATGGCCAAGAGGTCCACCTTCTCGCCTTTCTGGGGGACGCGGATGCGCACCCGGGTGCCGCGAAGCCCGGTCAGCCAGTCACAGAGCAGGGGCCCATTCGCAGGCTCGGTCTCCACCAGGAGGCGCGAGGGCGGCGGCTCGGTGCTGTAGACCCGCTGCAGGACCTGGGCCAGCACCTCGCCATCGAAGACCTCCACCTCGTCCAGCAGGTACTCCTGGCGGCCCACCATGCGGCCGTCCCGCAGCAGCAGGCGGTGGACGCAGGCCTGGCCGTCCAGCAGGGCGCTGCCGTAGATGTCCGTGTCTTCCAGGTCGGCGCTGGCGGCCTTCTGCCGGGTGAACCAGGCGTCCACCTGCTGCAGGGCGTCCCGGTGCTGGGCGGCCTGCTCGAAGGCAGCGGCCTCGGCGGCCTTCCACATGGCGGCCTCCAGGCGGGCCTTCAGCTCGTCCCGCTTGCCCTCCAGGAACAGGCGGGCCTCCTTCGCCTGCTCGCGGTAGGCCTCCTGGCTCACGGCGGCGATGCAGGGCGCGGTGCAGCGGTGCAGCTGATACTTCAGGCAGGCCCGGCCCCGCTTGCCATCGATCTCGATGTCACAGTCCCGGATCTGAAAGAACCGGTACACCAGCTCCACGGCGCGGTAGGCGGTGCTGGCGGGGAAGAAGGGGCCGAAGTAGAGGCTGCCGTCCTTACGCACCTTCCGTGTGACGAAGGCCTTGGGGAAGGCCTCCTTCCAGGTGAGCTTCACGTAGGGGTAGCTCTTGTCATCCCGCAGCAGGATGTTGAAGGGCGGGAAGTGCTCCTTGATGAGGTTGTTCTCCAGGATCAGGGCTTCCAGCTCCGTCTCGCAGACGATGAACTCCAGGTCCCAGATGCGCGCCACCAAGCGGCGGGTCTTGGCGTCCAGCCGCTTCTGCTGGAAGTAGGACTTCACGCGGTTGCGCAGCACCTTGGCCTTGCCCACGTAGAGCAGGTTGCCCTTCTCGTCCCGGTAGAGGTAGCAGCCGGGGCGCAGGGGCAGATCCGCCAGCTTGCGTCGCAGGACGGCAGACTTCTCGAGGTTGGTGCGGATGGCGGCCACGGCACCAGTCTAGCGGCAGGGGAATGTTCAGATTTGGCCACTGACTCCTTCCTGTAGAGTCTTGTATAATTTGTCCTGACAAACTTCTTTTCCTTGGGAATCCTCGCCTGTGAACCCCGCTCCTCCACCTCCGCCCCGCGCTGAACTCTGGGGCGGAAGCCTGTTCGGGCTGGTCCAGGGCCTGGAGGGCTACGGGGTGGAGGGAGCGAGGGTCGATGCACTCCTCGCCAATGCCGGCATCCACCAGCGGGATCCTGAGGCCTGGTATCCCATGACGGCCGCCCTCCGCTTTCTGGCAGCGGTAGAGGCCAACCACGGACGGGAGGCCCTCCGCAGCATGGGGCGGGCCATTCCGGAGAGCTCGCGGTTTGCACCGGACCTGGATGACATGGAGCGCACCCTCCGGGTCGTGGAAGTGGCCTACGAGGTGAACCACCGCGGGGGCCCCATCGGCGGCTTCCAGCTGCACCTGCCGGAGCCCGGCCGGGCCGAGCTGGTCTGCGAGAATCCCTACCCCTGCGACCTGGACCTGGGCCTCCTCGAGCGCCTGCTGGAGCGGGGCGCCGGAGGTAGTCCGCGGGCCTCGGTGGTGCACCGCCCCGGCCCCGCCTGCCGTCGCCTGGGCGCCAGGGCCTGCGTGTTTGATCTACGCTGGTAGGATGCTGCACCTCGAGACCTTCCCTGTTGGCCCCCTGGGCTGCAACTGTTCCCTGCTCTGGGATCCCGCCACAAGCCAGGGCGTGGTGGTGGATCCCGGTGGCGATGGCGCCAAGATCCGGAAGCGTGTCGAGGCCCTGGGCTTCACGGTCACGGCCCTGCTGCACACCCATGCGCACTTCGACCACGTGGGCGCCACCCGGGAGCTGCAGGACCTCTGGCAGTGCCCCGCCCACCTGCACGATGACGACACCTTCCTCATCGAGGCCCTGTCCCAGCAGACCAGCCGCTTCGGGATGCCCGCCATCCCCCAGCCGGCGATGGTCAGCCTGAGCGCCGGGGACCAGCACCTGGACCTCACCACCCTGCACACCCCCGGACACACGCCGGGCTCCTGCTGCTTTCACGGGGCCTTCGAAAAAGGGCAGGTGCTCCTGGCGGGCGACACCCTCTTCCGGGGCGGGGTGGGGCGCACGGACCTCTGGGGCGGCAGCTGGGACCTGCTGGAGCAGAGCATCCGCGGTCAGCTTTATGTTCTGGACAGCGGGACCCTGGTCATCCCGGGCCACGGACCGGCCACCACCATTGGCGAAGAAGCCCGCACGAATCCCTACGTGCACGCCTAGGAAGGCGTAGACTGGGGCCGTCCTTAACCGGGAGGTTCCCCATGGATGTCTCGTTCGCCCTGTTTGCACCGCTGGTGCTGTTTGCCTTTGTCTACCTGTTCTCCTGCCTGAAGGTGGTGAACGAGTACGAGCGCCTGGTGGTCTTCACCCTGGGCAAGGTGGACAAGGACCCCAAGGGCCCCGGCCTCTGCTTCGTGTTCCGCCCCTTCCAGACCGCCGTCACCGTGAGTCTCCGCACCGGCGTGCTGGAGGTGCCGAGCCAGGATGTCATCACCCGGGACAATGTCAGCCTGAAGGTCAGTGCTGTGGTGTACTCCCGGGTGCTGGATCCCAAGCAGGCCATCATCGGCGTGGAGAACTACTACTACGCCACCAGCCAGATTGCCCAGACCACCCTGCGCTCCATCCTGGGTGAGGTGAGCCTCGATGAGCTGCTGGCGGACCGGGAGAAGCTGAGTGCCCGGCTTCGGGAGATCATCGACCGCTCCACGGAGCCCTGGGGCGTGGAAGTGAGCAGCGTGGAGCTCAAGAGCGTGGACCTGCCCGAGCAGATCCAGCGCGCCATGGGCAAGCAGGCCGAGGCCGAGCGGGAGAAGCGGGCCAAGATCATCGCCGCCGAGGGTGAGCTCATGGCCAGCCAGCAGCTGCTGGAGGCGGCCAACAAGATCAGCCAGAACCCTGTGGCCATCCAGATGCGCTACCTGCAGACGCTCACCGAGATCGCCGTGGAGAAGAACAGCACCATTGTCTTCCCGCTGCCCATGGAGCTCATGAAGGCCTTCGAGAAGTTCACGGAGAAGTAGGCTTCGCGGGGGGGCTCCAGCCCCGCCAGGCCTGGGCCTCGGCTTGGGCCAGCCGGGCGGCCTCGCCGCTGCCAGGGCCATAGGCCTCGGCCTCCACGGCCTCAGCCAGGGCCAGCAGGGCGGTCTGGCGCTCCAGCCGCAGGGCCGCCAGACGCAGCAGCCAGGTGCGGGCGGTGTCGCCGGGTTGTGGCGCTGCGATCTTTCGGGTGCGCCGCAGCAAGGGAGCCAGCGCCCGGATGCGACCTGGGCCTTCCGGTACCCGCTGCCAGCGATTCAGGGTCCACCACAGACCCACCGCGGCTACAGCCAGCCCTAGCAGGACCAGCAGACTCCGGGAGTGGGCCAGGCGGCGCCCATCCCAGCCCTGGAGACGATCCTGGAGCCAGGCCAGCCCCGCCACCTGGTCCTGGTCGGAGAAGCGCACCACATGGCGGTCCCAGCGGTAGCGCAGGGCATCCCCCCAGCGCACCAGGAAGCCCAGGCCCGGGCCGCTGCCGGGCAGGCCCGGCGCCAGTCCAGGCGTGGGGTCCGAGGTCCACCAGCGGCCCTCGTGCCAGTACTCCACCCAGGCGTGGGCCTCGTTCTGGCTCACCCGGTAGTAGCCGCCCTCGGGCAGCCAGGGGCCCAGGCGGTAGCCGTTCACCACCCGGGCCGGCACGCCCCGGGCCCGCAACATGAGGGCCATGGCCGATGCGAAGTACTCGCAGTGACCCGCCCGGCTGCGCTCCAGGAAGTCCTCCAGGGGGTTGGGCGCCCGGCCCGACGGATTCTCCAGGGTGTAGGCAAAGCCGGCGAGGCCCCCCTCCAGCGCCCGCACCAGGGCGGGGGTCGGCAAGATGGCGGGGGCGAAGCGGAGGCTGGCGCGCTGGGCGGCTGCGTGGGTGGGGTCGAGGTGGGTGAGCACCTCCAGGCGGCGCGGTGTCAGGCGGGGCTCTGGCAGGCCCTCCACTGCGGGACGCCACAGCACGGTGATGGGGCCACCCCGGGTCCGGGGGAAGCGCCACCGCAGGCTGGCCCCCAGGCCGGGCCGGAGGGGCAGGTCCGCTGGGTTCAGGCGCACCCAGCGAGGGGGCAGGGCCAGGATGCCGTGGAAGCTCGGCGTGAACAGGAACTCCGCCTGCCGGAGGGCGGGTCCGGGCGCCGAAGCCATGGGGGGTGTCACCTCCGAAGACTCCCAGCGCAGGCCCTCCACCCGCTCCAGGACCACGGCCCGCAGACGCTCCAGCCCCATCGCCCAGGCTGGGTCCCGGTCCGGGCCCGCACCTTCCAGTGGCGCAATGCGCACCGCCACCTCGGCGTTGGGCTCGATGGGGCCGCCGCCCAGGTCCAGGCTGGCCGCCAGCCCCGCCTGGGTGGCCGCCCGGCCAGTGCCACGGAAGAGGGAGGCCTGCAGGCCCACCCCCAGGCGGGGCAGGATCACGAAGAACCCAGCCCCCAGCAGTAGGGCAGAGCCCACCCAGAGGGGCACCCGGGCGTAGGGGGGCGGGGCCGGGACGCCGGGGCGGCAGGCGGCGGAGGGCTCCCAGCCCAGGCGCAGGAGGACCAAGGTCGTGGTCCCGGCGTAGGCCAGGGTCCAGGCGAAGAAGGCCGGCTCCGGAGGACCCAGGGCCGTGGCCAGGTAGAGGGTGAAGCCGATGAGCAGGGTCTGCCGCTGCTCCGACTCATTCCGGGGCAAG
>CAITBU010000270.1 GCA_903890595.1 uncultured Holophagaceae bacterium
ATGTGGACCACGTCATGGACAACTACAGCCTGCGGACCTTTGTCCCCAGCATGATGTCCCCCGGCCCCATGGTGAACAATCCGGACCGCCTCACCCGGGGCGGCCGCCTGGCAGTGGGGCTGCGACTGGCCGAGGCGACGAAGGTGTCCCTCGGTGTGGACACCCAGGCCAACGACCACACCGTCCGCAAGACTGGAAACCAGTGGACCCTGCCCGTGCTGAGCTTCACCCGCATGGATGATGGGAGCTTCAAGAACTCGGCCGTCTTCGGTGAGGTGGACCATCCCCTGTCCGGCAAGGACCACCTGGTCTTGGGCCTGCGGGCTGACCGCTGGCATGCCGCGGACCCCAGGGCGACGGTGGCCATCACTATGATGGCGACCGTGCCGAACCCCACCCTGAACCACGAGCGCAAGGAGACGCTCAGCAGTGGCTTTCTTCGCTACGAGCGGGAGGTCTTTGCCGGGTCAACGGTCTATGCGGGTGTGGGCCATACCGAGCGGTTCCCGGACTACTGGGAGGCCATCAGCAAGGAAAGTCTCACCACGGCGAGCGCCTTTGACACCAAGCCCGAACGAACCACCCAGCTCGACATCGGCTGGATGAAGCAGACCGGTGCCATCCAGGCCTCGGCTTCGTTCTTCTATGGCAAGGTGACGGACTTTATCCTCATCCAGTCAAACGTGAGCAAGCCCTCCGGCATGGGCACCCGCCTGGCCACCGTCTCGCGCAACGTGGATGCCACCACCTGGGGCGGCGAAGTGGGCATCGGCACCAAGCTCGCCGGTTCCGTGAAGGTGGATGCCAGCCTGGCCTACACCCGTGGCGAGAATGACACCGACGCCAAGGCCCTGGCCCAGATTCCGCCCCTCGAGGCCCGCGTGGGTGTGGGCTACGAAGCTGAGACCTGGTCCACGGGCCTGCTGGTCCGAGGCGTGCAGCGCCAGGATCGCTTCGCGGTGAACCAGGGCAACATCGTGGGCCAGGACCTCGGCGCCACGGGCGGCTTTGCGGTTGTTTCCCTGAACGCCGGATGGAAGCCCGCCAAGGGCTGGCTGCTCACCACGGGTGTGGACAACCTCTTCAGCCGCACCTATGCCGAGCACATCAGCCGGAGCACCAGCATGATTCCGGGCTACCTGGCGCAGGCACTGCGGGTGAATGAGCCGGGTCGCACCCTCTGGATCAAGGCCTCAGTTACCTTTGGCCGATGACACTGTCCCCTGGAGATGTGATGGATAATGGGCCCACCATGACCCAACCCGAATCCGGCATCCCCCTGACCTGGCTCCTGCGCCTGCGCTGGATCACGGTGGCCTCCCAGACCGCCGCCATCCTGGTGACCAAGCGCCTCCTGGGGGAGGAGCTGTCCGTGGCGCCCCTCCTGGTCCTCGTGACCCTGGGGGGCCTCAGCAACCTCGCCCTGTGGTGGCGCCTCAACAAGTCCGAGGTGCCCGGCCCTTCCTTGTTGGGGCTGGTGCTGGGGCTGGACATTTTGCTGCTCACGGGCCTGCTCTATTTCAGTGGTGGGGCCGCCAACCCCTTCACGGCCATCTACCTGGTCCACGTCACCCTGGCGGCAGTGGTGCTGCGGGGCCTGTGGGCCTGGGCCCTGGGCGCGCTGTCCATCTCAGGCTTCGGCCTGTTGTTCTTCTGGAATGTGCACGTGCATTCTCTGGCCCACATGGACCACGGCGCCGGGGCTGGCATCTCGCTCCACCTCGTGGGCATGTGGGTGGCGTTTGCCATCACTGCCGGTCTCATCGCCGCGTTTGTGGGGCGCGTGAATCAGGCCCTGCGTCAGCGAGATGAGGAACTGGTGGCCCTGCGGGACCTCACCGCTCGGCAGGCCCGGCTGGCGGCCCTCACCACCCTGGCGGCGGGGGTCGCCCATGAGCTGGCCACGCCCCTGGGCACCATCGCCGTGGCGGCCAAGGAGCTGCAGCGGGCGGCGGATGCCCTGGGCCTGGTGAACAGCGACATCCCCCAGGATGCGGCCCTCATCCGCTCTGAGGTGGACCGCTGCCGGCAGATCCTGGACCAGATGGCGGAGCCCAGTGCCTCCAGCTTGGGCGAGGACCTCACGGACCTGGCCTGGGCCGACCTGGAGGCGGACCTCGCCGGGGATCTGAGTGCCGAGGATCGCCAGCGGGTGTCTTTCCTGTGGCCCCGTCAGTCCTGCGGCCCCGTGCCCCGGAAGGGCCTGGTTCGGGCCGCTCGGGCCGTGCTGGCCAACGCCCTGGATGCCACGCCCCAGCCCGCCGGCGTGGTGGTCAGCGTCCGGAGCGAAGGCCCAGGCTGGTGCCTCGAGGTCGCCGACCACGGCGCCGGCATGAGCCCGGAGGTGCTTGCCCGAGTGGGCGAGCCGTTCTTCAGCACCAAGCCCACGGGCTCCGGGATGGGGCTGGGCCTCTTCCTCGCTCGCACCTTTGCGGAGCAGCTGGGCGGAGCGCTGCGGGTGGAGTCCACCGTGGGGCACGGCACCACCGTACACCTGGCCTGGCCCCAGCTCAGCCATGGTTGAGAGTCGTCCTTCCCTGCTGCTGGTGGACGATGATGCCGTCTACCGCGAGCGCCTGGCCAAGGCCATGACGGCCCGGGGCTACGAGGTGCGCACGGCCGCCGACGCCGAGGCGGCCGTGGCCCTGGCCGAGGCCGAGAGCCCCGAGCTGGCCGTGCTGGACCTGCGCATGCCCGGCGAGAGCGGGCTGGAGCTGCTGCGCCGCCTGAAGGCCATCGACCCCACCACGAAGATCCTCATGCTCACGGGCTACGGGAGCATCGCCACGGCCCTGGAGGCGGTGCGTCTCGGGGCCGTGCACTACCTCACCAAGCCCGTGGATGTGGACGAGATCCTGGCGGCCTTCGATCGGGATGGCGCCACCACCGAGGTGCTGGACACCGAGACGCCCAGCCTGGCCCGGGTGGAGTGGGAGCACCTCCAGCGGGTGCTCAACGACTGCGAGGGCAACCTCAGCGAAGCCGCCCGCCGCCTGGGCATGCACCGCCGCAGCCTCCAGCGCAAGGCCGACCGGAAGCGGCCCATCAAGTAGGGGGGCTCCGCCTGCGACAACTTGTCGCAGGCCTAAGCGTGTTCCAACAGGCATTATGGGACTGAGCTATTTTTGGAGCACGCCATGATCCGCTGGACCCGCCTTGCCTTTCTCCCCCTCCTCGTGGTCGCTGCCCCGGCTGCCTTGGCCTGCGGCGCCTGTGGCTGCACGCTGAACTCCGACTGGGCCAGCCAGGGCTACGGCGTCCGCCCGGGCCTGCGCTTCGACCTGCGCTACGACTACTTCAACCAAGATCAGCTGAGGACCGGAACCGGCAGCGTGGGTCGAGGGACCTTTGGCCTCCCTGCGGACCAGGAGATCCAGGAGAAGACCCTCAACCGGAACCTCACGGCCACCCTGGACTACAGCGCCAGCCCGGACTGGGGCGTGGCGGTGCTGCTGCCGCTCTTCAACCGCTACCACGTCACCTTCGCAGAGGGCGACACCGACCCCTCCTTTTCCAAGGCCAACGGGCTGGGGGATATCCGCGTGCTGGGCCGCTACCAGGGCTTCTCGGAAGAGCACTCCTTTGGCCTGCAGCTGGGCGTGAAGCTGCCCACGGGGGGCACGAAGCAGACCTTCAATGCGGGCGCTCAGGGCGGTGAGCCCCTGGATCGCGGCCTGCAGCTGGGCACCGGCACCACGGACCTGCTCTTCGGGGCCTACGCCTTTGGCGAGCTGGCCTCCGAGTGGGGCTGCTTCGGTCAGGTGCTGTTCCAGAAGCCCATGAGCGAAAAGGACGGCTTCAAGCCCGGCGATGGCGTGAACGCCAACATCGGCGTGCGCTACACGGGCCACGCCGGGTTCACACCGCACCTGCAGCTGAATGTGAGAGCCGAGAAGCGCGAGTCCGGTCTCAACGCCGACGTGGCCAACAGCGGCGCCACCCTGGCCTACCTCAGCCCCGGCGTGACCTTCGCGGTCTCCCGCACCGTGCAGGCCTACGTCTTCGGTCAGCTCCCCATCGCCCAGCGCGTCAACGGCCTCCAGATCGAGCCTCGCTGGAGCCTCTCCGTGGGCGTGCACTGCGCGTTCTGAGCGAGAGAACAAAAGCGAAACCGCAGATGACGCAGCTGGCGCAGATGGGTATCGACCCCCCCGCGCCATGGGCCCAGAGGACGGGCCTGTGCGGAGTTCAGCGACACAAGCCTTAGCCACCGGTTGCACGGATTTCACGGATAAGGGAAAAGGCCTTAGCCGGGGATGGACGGGGAGAGCGGGGATAGGGCGCCCCGGGCTGGAGCCCATGCGTGGTACTACCCAACCCAAGCCAGCTTTATCCCCGTTTATCCCTTTGATCCCCGTCAAAAGCAGTTGTCTTTTGCACCCTCGTTTTGCCATCCTGTCGCGAAAAGCAAAAGCATGACGGGGATAAGAGGGATGGACGAGGATGAGGACAGGTAGTGCAGCTCCGAGCTGGAGCCCCTGCGCCGTCACGCACGAACCCACCCTCGATGTAAGCGGTGTTCATCGGCCCTTATCTGCGTTCCTCGGTGTTCCCCTTCTTGCCAGGCCTTTCTCCGCACTTCTCCGCTCCTCAGTTTTCCTCCGCTTCCATTTCATTCTTTTCTTTGTGCCCTTTGTGTTCTTTGTGGTTAAGGATCTTTTCTCTTTTCTCTGTGGTTGAGGCTCCGAATTCAGCCCTCGCTGCTCCGCAGCCGCGTCGGAGCGCCGCTGTAGCTCTCGCCGGGCAGGAGCCGTTCGCGCTTCATGATCACGCTGTGGGGCGCCACGTCCGCATGGGCGCCGATGACCGCGCCGTAGAGGGGCACCGTGCCGTGGCCCAGGGTGGCGCCCTCGTGGATCTGCACGTGGTCGATCTTCAGCACGCGGTCCTCGAAGGTGTGGGCCTGGAACATGGCCTGCACGGTGGCGCCCTCGCCGATGGCGATCATGTCGGGGTCCACCACCTGGGCGAAGCCCGGCCCCAGCACGGCACCCCGCCCGATGTGCATGCCCATGGCCCGCAGGTACCAGGTGAGCCAGAGGGTGCCCTCCAGGGAGGTCAGGAGGCCCCGTCCATAGAAGCCCCAGGCCACGTAGAGGAAGTCCCAGCGGCTGCACCAGCAGGACCAGAGGGCATGGGTGCCGGGGCGGACGCGGCCGAGGAGGAACCACTTCAGGACCAGGATGGCCAGGACCATGCTCAGCGTCGTAGCCAGGGTCAGCAGAGGCAGGGCCATGCCGAGGAAGATCGCCCTGGACAGGACCGCCTCGAGCTTCGCCACCGCCTCCGCCCACAGCAGGAAGACCAGGGCCGGGAAGACCGGCAGGGCAAAGCGCAGGGCCTCCCAGAACACGCGGTTGAGGTAGCGGATCAGGGAGGGGTCATGGGTGAGGCTGCGGTCCAAGACGACCACCTCGCGCCGGGGCAGCTCGAAGGGCGGGTGGCCGAACCAGGAGCTGCCAGGGCGCACGGCCGCAGCATCGGCCACAGTGCACACGCCAAGCAGGATGTCCGCTGGCAGCGTCTGACCCGCGAGGATGACCGCGTGATTCCCCAGGAACGTGTTGCGCCCCAGCACCGTGTGGTCCAGGGTCACGGTGCCTCGGTGGACCCGGGGACCGCCCAGGTAGATGCCGTCGGCAAAGAAGGTCTCAGGGCCGATGGTCACCAGCTCGGGCACCACGTCGATGATGGTGCTGAGCTCGCAGCCGGGGCCGATGCGCATGCCCGCCAGGCGGAGCCAGAAGGGCCAGAAGAGGGTGCCGCTGAGCCACTGGCCGGCAGCGTCCAC
>CAITBU010000271.1 GCA_903890595.1 uncultured Holophagaceae bacterium
ACAAAGAACACAAAGGGCACAAAGAAAAGCAGAAGATGTAAATTCATTTATTCCTTTTTTGTGTTCTTTGTGTTCTTTGTGGTTAATTTGCTTTTATCTTTTTTGGTTCTCTGTGGTTGCTCTGGAGTCTCTGTGGAAGTCACTCGTGAAGACGTTCTCCGCTGTGCCCAGCTTGCTCATCTGAGTCTGCGGGAGGACGAGCTCGAGCCCATGCGCTTGGCCATGGCGCAGCTGCTCAGCCATGCGGCCAGCCTGGATGAGCTTCCGCTGGAGGGGGTGGAGCCCATGCTGTCGGCCCTGAGCCTGCCCCTGCCCCGGCGGGAGGACACGGTGCAGGAAGGCTTTACCCATCAGGAAGCCCTGGCCAACGCACCAGCGCAGGACCGGGGCATGTTCGTGGTGCCCAAGGTCCTCTAGGTTGCGCCGGCTGCTGTGAACCCCGGAAGGGACGGGCCTACCAGTCCCCGCCGCTGTCGCCGCCGCCATCACCACCAAAGTCACCGCCGCCGTCACCCCAGTCGCTGGAGGAGCTGGACTCCCCCCAGTCGCTGCTGGAGGAATTCGAGCTGGAGCCACCCTCCGCGCCGTCCCGCCCGCCAGTCTGGTCGTGGTGGTGGCCGCCGCCACCCATCATGCTGCCGAGCATCATGCCCGTGAGCAGGCCACCCATGCCGCCGCCGGGCTGGCCGTAGCCGCCCTGCTGCATGGGCACGCCGCCCTGGCCCTGGGGGTCCGCCAGCAGACGCCGCGCGGAGGGTGGCAGTTCCTCATCCTTGAGCGTCTGCACGCCAGCCACCGCACTGCAGTAGCCGCAGGACCACTTCACCGAGCGCAGGCCATCCCACTCCTGCTTCATCTTGTCGCCGGAGGCGCCACAGGTGGGGCACTTGGGATAGGGACAGGCGAAGGTGTGCGGCTCCAGCGGCCCCGTGGGCAGGGCCCGGCGGGAAGCCCCCAGCTGTTCCGGCTTGTCCCGCCGGCCTCGCAAAACGAAGTAGAGCACCGCACCAATAGCGAGAAGAACAAGGATCATCTCCATAGACACCCCCAAGGCCCCAAGGGTATCCGCATCCACGCTCAACGACACTTGCTGGCATCATCAGCACCATGCAAACCCGCGTCCCGCTCCCGGAGGACCGACCCTGGCGCGTGCTGGGCCTGATGTCGGGCACCAGCGCCGATGGCGTGGACGTCGTGGCCATCGAGGTGGCACCGGACGGCTTCGCCAGCGGGCAGCCCTTCCGCACCCTGCTGGGCCACCACTGCGCCCCCTACCCAGACGCTGTGCGGGCCCAGGTCCTGGCGGCCGCCTCCAACAACCTGGACCCCGCTGGGCTCTGCATCCTCCAGCGGCGCCTCGGCAACCACCACGCCCGCGCCGCCTACGACCTGTGCGCCAAGCTGGCGCTGAAGCCGGACCTGGCTGCCCTGCACGGCCAGACCGTGCAGCACCATCCCAACCAGGGCGCCAGCCTGCAGCTGGCCGATCCCTACGTGCTGGCCGAAGCGCTGGGCTGTCCCGTGGTTTGGGACCTGCGCCGGCGGGACCTGGCCCTGGGCGGCCAGGGCGCCCCCCTCGTGCCCCTGCCCGAGTGCTGGCTGCACGGCCCCGGCCCCTGGCTGGCCCTGAACCTCGGGGGCATTGGCAACCTGGCCCTCTGGGACGGGCAGCGAACCCAGGCCTGGGACACCGGCCCCGGCATGTCCCTGCTGGACCTCGCCGCCCAGCGCTGGCTGGGCCTGCCCTTTGACCCGGACGGGGCCGGAGCCAGCGGAGCCGTCGACGAGGCCCGACTGGCCCTCTGGCTCAGCCACCCCTACTTTGCCGCCCGGCCCCCCAAATCCACCGGCCGGGAGGTCTTCGGTGCCGCGTGGCTGGACCTGGAAGGCCCCGACCTGGAGGCCCTGCCCCTACCGGACCGCCTAGCCACCCTGGCGGCCTTCACGGCGGCCTCCGTGGCCCTGGAGGCCCGCCGGAGCCAGCCCTGGCCCGAGGGCCTGCGGGGCCTGGTGAGCGGCGGCGGCGCCTGCCACCAGCGGGTGCGCTCGGAGCTGGCCACCCGGCTGGCACTGCCCCTGGCCGATGATCTGGCCTTTCCCTCGGGGGCCCGGGAGGCCGTGAGCTGGGCCCTGCTGGGGGCCGCCAGCGCCCTGGGTATTCCAGGCAACCTGCCGGAGGTCACCGGCGCCGCCCGACCCGTGGTGCTGGGGAGCTGGGTGTGGCCCTGAGGTGGCCCCTCTGGAGTGACCACCTGCCGCTGTGGGTGGTGCTCGGGGCGACGGCTGCCTCGGGCCTCTACGAGCCCATTGACCTCGCCCTGATGGCCCTGCCCCTGGCGGCAGCGGCGGGCGTGGAGGCCCTGGCCAAGGACCTGAGCCGCTACCGCCGAGGACTGGAAGTTGCGGCCCTGCTCTTCTTCCTGGGGGACCTCTTCCGGAGCCCGGGCCTGATCACCGTGGCGGTCCACACGCTGTTTCTGCTGGCCGGGGTGCGCCTGGCCTTGCCCCGGAATGAGTCGGAGCAGCGGCAGACCCTGCTCATCGGCTTCACCCTCTACCTGGCCACGGCCCTGGGTCCTCCGGAGCCGGCCTTCTTCGCCTGGACCCTGGCCTACGCCGGGACCACGACCTTGGTCCTCCT
>CAITBU010000272.1 GCA_903890595.1 uncultured Holophagaceae bacterium
GCAGGACCTCCTTCCGGGCGAGCGTACCTTGCGGGTGCTGGGCAAGGGCCGCAAGGAGCGCCTGGTGCCCTACCATGTCCGGGCGGAGGAGGTCCTTGAGGTCTACCTGGCCCACCGCGGAGCCTTCCTGGCGGTGCGGACGCTGCCGCCGACCCCGGCCCTGTTTCTCAATCAGCGAGGGGGACGGCTCACCCCCACCACCGTGCGGGTGCTGCTCCGGAAGGCCCTGGAGGCCGCGGCGGTGCGGGCGCGGATCAGCCCTCATGCCCTCCGGCACAGCTTCGCCACCCACCTGCTGAACCGCGGCATGGACCTGCGGGCCATCCAGGAGCTGCTGGGTCACGCCAGCCTCAGCACCACCCAGCGCTACACCCACCTCGGCCTGGAAGAGCTGGCGAAGACCTACGACAAGGCCCACCCCCGGGCCCACAACCCCCAACCCTAGGCTCAGGAGTCCCGCCATGGACACCGTTATCCCCCTTCCGCCCCGCCCCTGCCTGACGGTCCTTGGCACCGACGCCCTCTTTCCTGTGCGCCGCATCTACTGCGTGGGCCGGAACTACGCGGACCATGCCCGGGAGATGGGCGGGGACCCCAACCGCGAGCCTCCCTTCTTCTTCGGCAAGCCCCAGGACACGGTGGTTCCGGGCGGAGGGGCAGTTCCCTATCCCCCGGTTACCGCCAACCTCCACCACGAGGTCGAGCTGGTGGTGGCGCTGGGCCGGGGGGGCAGCAACATCCCGCTGGCCGACGTGCCTGCCTGTGTCTTCGGGTATGCCGTGGGCCTGGACCTGACTCGCCGGGACCTGCAGGCCAAGGCCAAGGACCAGGGCCAGCCCTGGGAGACCGCCAAGGGGTTTGACCAGTCCGCACCCGTCTCACCCATCACCCCCGCCACCACCTGCGGACACCTGGCCTCCGGGGCCATCTGGCTGAGCGTAAACGGCACCGAGCGGCAGCGGGGCGACCTGGCTGGCATGACCTGGCGGGTGCCCGAAGTGGTGGCCCACATCTCCACCTTCGTGACCCTGGCCCCCGGGGACCTCATCTTCACCGGCACCCCCGCCGGCGTCGGTGCCCTCGTGCGCGGCGACCAAGTCCGCTGCGGCATCGACGGCCTGGGGGAGCTGGAGATCGTCATCGTCTGAGCCTGGCTGCCCGCTACGCCCCGCCGCCCTTTTTGAACTGGGCGATGATGTCGTCGACGCTGTCTTTGCGGCCGTCGGCTTCCAGGTTGGTCTCGAAGATGCGGTCCTGGGTGGCGACCTTGCGTTCGGCAAACTCGGACCCGCCCAGGGTGCCGGAGGTGATGTTGAAGATCACCAGCAGGCGGTTCAGGCCCCCCTGGAACTGCTTGAGAAGGGTGACCACCTTCTCGATCTTCTGGCGGGTGATGTCCTGGAACTGGAGGATGTTAAGGATCTCGAAAGACTCGTCACTGACCTTGAGCAGCTGGGCTCGTACCGAGCTGAACTCCACGGCTGGGGGCCGGGTGGTCAGCTGCTGGGCAAAGAGGTACTCCAGCACCTCCTGGGCCAGGGCGTTGGGATCCTCGCCAGCCGAAGCCCGCTCAAGGAAGGCCGAGACGGCGGTCTGTAGGCCGACCTGGGCCTCGGTCTGCAGGCGAATGGCCTCATCGCTGGCCTGCAGGGCCTTGGCGGCCTCGTCGGAGGCCGCCATCAGGTTGTCCAGGCGGTTCATGACATTCTGGGTGGCTTCCTCGGTGTCCGAGGTGATGGCGTCCAGCTGGGCTGCCAGCTCCGGGACCTGGGTGCTCTGGTGTTTGACCGAGGCATCCAGCTGCTGAAGGTTGAGCAGGGTCTGGTTGATGCTGGAGACCAGGGCCCCCAGCTCACCCTTGGCCTCGATATCGACCTTTTGGTAGACCCGTCCATTGGCCATGTCCTGGGCTGCCGCCGCCAGGCGGTGCAGGCTGGCCTGGGAGTCGCCCTGAAGCTCTCCCCGGAGCTCAGCGATGAGGTTTTCCAGGCTCAGGAGCCGCTCGTCCAGCCGCTCCCGGCGGGCCTGAAAATCAGCCACGAGGTCATCGGGGCCTTCCCCGGCGGGCTGTTGGGTCAGGGGTTCGGTCATGGAGCCTCCAAGAATCCTCAGGGTGCGGGCCTGACACTTACCCTGGATCCTTCGGCCAGCTTCCAGGCGGTCATGAGTTCCCGGGGGATCACCAGGGCACCATCCTCGATGCCGGCGTGAAATTCCACCCGCTCCACCACGGGGCCGCCGGGCCAGGAGACCCTCAGGGCAGACACCCCCCGGGTGTAGGGGCCCTGGGCGGTCCAGGCCGCCTCCATCCGCCGGGGCAGCTCCACGTGATCAGCCTTCTGAAAGAGCCCCTTGCGCATGGGGACCACGCCGACTTCGATTCCCGGGGTCAGGAGCTCCAAGTGACCGGCCTCCAGCAGGATTGCGGCGGTCTGACGGACCGCCACATCGTGCTGGCCGGAAGCGGACATCACTTCCCGGAAGGTCCGGTAGCCATCGAAGAAGGGGAGGATCCGGCGCTCTTCCGCAGACAATCGGAGGATGTCGGGAAGGGCCTGCTGGGTCAGCCAGGGCACCGCAGAGAGGTTAGGAAAGAGCGCATCCAGGCGGCGGCGGCTGTCCTGAAGCCGGGCTGAGTCCATGAGGAGATCGGGGAGCGACCTGCGGATGGACACCATGGGCTGGGCCACCCCAACCTGGAACTCGAAGTGTCCGGAGGCCCACTCCAGGATCTCGAAGGCCGCGGTCTCGCCGCGGGCGTTCGGGGTCTCCGCATGGATCACTTCCCCGCCTGAGAAGAATAAAAAGCCAAGGGCCTCCCCAGAGTCCACCTGGAGACGTCCGGTCTTCCGGTTGATGTTGAGGAGCTGGGTCACGTCCATGAGAGAGATGCTCTCCAGGGTGCCCCGGAGGCTGCTCATGCGCGGCCCTCGGCCATGGCTGCCAGTAGCTCCGCGATGGCCCGCTCCAGGCCCACCAACACCGCCCGGCCGATGAGGCTGTGGCCAATGTTGAGCTCCTCGATCTCCGGGATGGCAGCCACCGGGCCCACATTGCGGGGCGTGAGGCCATGGCCAGCCAGGACCCTGAGGCCGAGGCGCGAGGCAAGCCGGGCGGCTTCCCGTAGGCGGGTCAGCTCCGGCCCGGCATCGGCATCCATGGCGAGGTCGCTGTAGGTCCCGGTGTTGAGCTCAATGGCGTCCACGTCCAGCTTGGCGGCCATCTTGACCTGGTCTAGGACCGGGTCCACGAAGAGGCTGACCCGGATGCCCGCGGCCCGCAGCTCCCGCACGGTCTGCTTGAGGGGGCCCTGGAGGAAGATGGCGTCCAGGCCGCCCGATGTGGTGAGCTCCTCCCGGCTCTCCGGCACCAGCGTGACCCAGGAGGGACCGACGGGAATGACGGCCTCCAGAGCCTCCTGGGTGGCCGCGCACTCAACATTGAGGGGCACCGCCAGGACCTCCTTCAGGATGCGTAAGTCGCGCTCCTGAATGTGCCGGCGGTCAGCCCGCAGGTGCACCGTGATGCCGTGGGCACCAGCCCCCTGCGCCAGCAGGGCCGCCGTGGCGGGCTCCGGCTCATGGCCGCCCCGGGCCTGGCGGAGGGTGGCCACATGGTCGACATTCACGCCCAGCCTGAGGTTCAAGGTGCGCTCCCACGGAAGATTCCCCCCAGCTTAACGCCACCAGCGGATTTGCGGAGTCTCGACAATGCCCCAGGTCCCAAAAATATGTTGCAACATGTAATTGAAAATCCAATAATGGCCCATGACTGCTGAAGCTCGTACCCCCGCTCTGTTCCTCGCTCATGGCTCTCCCATGCTGGCCCTGGCAGGGGGCGCCTGGGGTCAGGCCCTGGGTGCTCAGGGCAAGGCACTGAAGGGGCTTCGCGGGGTCATCGTCTGCTCAGCTCACTGGGAGACGCCAGGGCCCTTTGCCCTGACTTCCGCGCCCACCCCGGGCGTCATCCACGACTTTGGAGGCTTTCCAGAGGCCCTCTTTGCCCTCGACTATCCGGCCCCGGGCTCGCCAGAACTGGCCCAGGAAGCGGCCGACCTGCTGGTACAGGCTGGTCTGGCTGCGGCCCTGGAGCCGCGGCCCCTGGACCATGGGACCTGGGTCCCCCTGCGTTACCTGCTCCCCGACGCGGATGTGCCAGTGGTCCAGCTGTCCCTGCCGCGCCCCCGGACACCAGCCCAGCTCTTGGCCGCCGGCCGGGCCCTGGCCCCCCTCCGTGAGTCCGGTGTGCTGATCGTGGGCAGTGGCGGCATCGTCCACAACCTGGGCCGCCTGGACTGGGCCGATGCCTCTGAGCCCCGGCCCTGGGCTCAGGCCTTTGAGGCTTGGATCCGGGCGGAGCTGGCGGTCGGGCATGACCTGGCGAACTGGCGGACCGCCCCCGGTGCAGCGGAGTCCGTCCCCACCTCGGAGCACCTCGACCCCCTCTTCGTGGCCCTGGGCGCAGGTGGGGCGCCCCCAGAGGTGCTGTTCGACGGCTGGCAGCTGGGTAGCCTCAGCCTCGCCAGCTACCGCTTCACCTGAAGGGCAGGTGCCTCAGGCCATGGTCTTCCGGAAGCGCCCGGCGGCGAGGGCCAGCATGATGCACCCCAGGACGGCCAGGGCCAGCAGCTGCGGCCACAGAACCTCCATGCCCAGCCCCTTCAAGAACACGCCCCGGATGATCACGAGGTAATGGCGCAGCGGGTTCAGGTAGGTGACCCACTGCACCACCACGGGCATGTTGGCGATGGGGTACACGAAGCCCGAGAGCATGAAGGCCGGGAGCATGAAGAAGAAGGCCGTCATCATGGCCTGCTGCTGGGTGGTGCTCACGGTGGAGATAAAGAGCCCCACCCCCAGCGTGCTGAGCAGGTAGAGCCCCGTGCCCAGGAAGAGGAAAAGTGGATTGCCCAGGAGGGGGACCTGGAACCAGAAGACAGCGATAACGGTGATGAGGGCGACATCCAGGAAGCCGATGAGGGCGAAGGGGATGGTCTTGCCGAGGATGAACTCCAGGCGCCCGATGGGCGTGACCATGATCTGCTCCATGGTGCCGATCTCGCGCTCCCGCACGATGGCCATGCTGGAAAGGATGATGGAGATTACCGCCACCAGCATGGCCAGGACGCCGGGAACGAAGAAGTTCCGGCTGTCGAGGTTGGGGTTGAACCAAGCCCGCCAGGCCAGGGCCACCGGCTCGGCCTCCAGGCGCATCCCTGCCGTCTTGGCAAAGCGCTGCTCGATGATTGTCCGATTGAAGTCGGCGGTGATGCGGGCGGCGTAGCCCAGGATGACGCTGGCCGTGTTGGAGTCAGAGCCGTCCAGCAGGAGCTGAGCCTGGGCGCTGCGGCCGCCATCGAGGTCTTCGGCGAAGCCCCGGTTGATGCGGAGTACGGCCTTGGCGCTCCCTGCGTCCAGCACGGTCTGGATGTCGCCTTCCCCCTGGATCCGGCGCACCACATCGAAGCAGCCGGAGCCCTCGAAGCGGGCCAGCAGATCGCGGCTGGCGGGGGTCCGGTCCAGGTCGTAGACGGCCAGAGGGACATGGCGAACATCGGTGTTCACCGCATAGCCGATGATGAGGACCTGCACCACGGGCATCACGAAAACCACGGCCCGCATGCGCGGGTTGCGGAGCACCTGGGTGAACTCCTTGATCAGCATGCGCAAGAGGCGTTCGAGCATCGGCGGGTCCCCCTCAGTCCAGGCGCTTCTTGAAGGTGCGGATGGCCAGCAGGAGCATGAGGGCGGCGAAGGCCACCAGGAGCAGGCACTGGGGCCACAGCTGGGCGAGGCCCGTGCCCTTGAGGTAGAGCCCCCGGAGGATGGTGACGAAGTGGCGGGCGGGGATGATGTTGGTCATCACCTGCAGGGGCCTGGGCATGTTGCCAATGTCGAACATGAAGCCTGAGAGGAGAAAGGCCGGCAGGAAGGTGGCCACGAAGGCTGCCTGACTGGCCAGGAGCTGGCTCTTGGCCAGGGTGCTGATGAAGATGCCCAGGGCCAGGGCGCCCACCAGGAACACGGCGGAGACAGCGAAGAGGAGCACCAGGCTGCCCCGGATAGGCACATCGAAGAGGTAGCGGCCTGCCAACACCGACAGGAGCATGTCCACCATGCCGATGAGGAAGTAGGGGGCGAGCTTGCCCAGGATCAGCTCCGGTGGCCGGACGGGCGTGGAGATGAGCTGTTCCATGGTGCCGGTCTCCCACTCCCGGGCCACGGTGAGCGAGGTCAGCAGGGCGGTGATGAGCATCATGATCACGGCGATGAGGCCAGGGACGATGAAGATCTTCGACTCCATGTCCGTGTTGAACCAGACCCGGGGGCGCAGCTCCATGGGCAGGGCAGGGGCCTTGCCCGTGAGGCGCCGGACCTTGGTCACCAGGACCTCCTGGGAGTAGCCCCGCACGATGGTCTCGGCGTAAGCCAGGGCCAGGGTGGTGGTGTTGGCATCGCTGCCATCCGCCAGGACCTGCACCTGGGTCTTGCGCTCCGAGGCCACCCGCCGGCCAAAGTCCAGGGGGACCACCAGACCCAACATGGCCTCCCCTCGGCTGATGGCGGCCTCCACCTCGCGCTCGCTGGCGGCCCGCTGCACCACGGAGAAGTAGCGGGAGCCTTCGAAGCGCGCCACCAGCTCCCGGCTCTGGGGGGTGCGGCTCTGGTCCAGGACCGCCAGTGGCACCCGGTCCAGGTCCAGGGTGAGGGCATAGCCGAAGATCATCAGCATGATCATGGGCAGCAGGATGGCGATGGCCAGGGCGCGCCGGTCCCGCAGGACGTGGATGAACTCTTTCCGGGCCACGGCCGTCAGGCGACGCAGGTTGATGCCACCTGTCCCGCTCATGAGGTGAACGCCTGCTGGGCGCCCTCCGCCCGGTCCCGGGCCTCGATGAGGGAAACGAAGACATCCTCAAGGGAAGGCGTGATGCGCTCCAGGCGGTGCACCCGAAAGCCGGCCCCCTCCAGTGCGCTCCGCAGGCCCGGCCCGAGGGCCTCCGCATCCGGGGTCATGAGGTGGATGTCCCGCCCGAAGAGGGCCGCATCCCGGACGCCGGGCACGGCTGCGGCGACCTCAAGGGCGTCATGGGCGCGATCGACGGTGAGGGCCAGCACCTGGTCCACCATGAGGCGCCCCTTCATCTCGCTGGGCGTTCCCAGGGCCACCCGCTCGCCCCGGTAGATGAGGGCCATGCGGTCGCAGTACTCGGCCTCTTCCATGTAGTGGGTGGTCACGAAGACTGTGACGCCCTGGTGCGCCAGCTGGTGGATGAGGTCCCAGAAGGCCCGCCGGCTGAGGGGATCCACCCCCGAGGTGGGCTCGTCCAAGAAGATGATCTGGGGCTCGTGGAGCAGGGCACAGCCCAGGGAGAGGCGCTGCTTCCAGCCGCCCGGGAGCTCGCCCGTGCGGGTGCGGCGGTGCTCCTGCAGGGTGGCCATGGCCAGCACCCAGGCCTTCCGTTCGGCTTTCTTCGCTCGGGGGATGCCGTAGATGCCGCTGTAAAAGTCGATGTTCTCTTCCACCGTGAGGTCGTCGTAGAGGCTGAACTTCTGGCTCATGTAGCCAATGGTCCGCTTGATCTGCTCCCGCTCCGTGCGGATGTCGAAGCCCGCCACGGTGCCGCTGCCGCCCGAGGGCTCCAGGAGGCCGCAGAGCATGCGGATGGTGGTGGACTTGCCGGCGCCGTTGGGCCCCAGGAAGCCGAAGATCTCGCCGCGGCGGACGTCCAGGCTGATGCGGTTCACGGCCACGAAGTCGCCGAAGCGCCGCTCCAGGTCCCGGAGGGTGACTGCGAACTCGGTCATGCGGCACCGCCGGGGATGGCAGCCGTGAAGACATCCTCAAGGGTGGGCTCGATGACGCGGAGGCCGAGGCAGGGGATGCCCTCGCTGCGGAGGAGGGCCTCCACCCGCTGCTGTCCGGCTTCGGCTTCTTCCACCAGGATGTGCAGGCGGTCCCCGAAGAGGGCCACGGAGCCCAGGCCCGCCTCCCGGAGGCGCGTGGCAACCTGCCAGGGACCCTCACAGTGCAGCTCCAGGAGCGCACCCTGCAGGAGGCCCTTCACGCCGTCCACGGTGTCGCAGGCCAGCAGGCGCCCCTGGTGCAGGAGGCCAATGCGGTTGCAGCGCTCGGCCTCGTCCAGGTAGGCGGTGGAGACAAAGATGGTCACGCCCTCCCGCTGCAGTTGGTACAGGATCCGCCAGAAGTCCCGCCGGGAGACGGGGTCCACGCCGTTGGTGGGCTCGTCCAGGAAGAGCACCCGCGGCGTGTGGATGAGGGCGCAGGCCAGGCCCAGCTTCTGCTTCATGCCGCCCGACAGGTTGCCCGCCTGGCGGCGCTGAAAGGGGGTGAGGTTGCTGAAGGCCAGGAGGCGCTCAACGCGCTCGCTGCGACCGGCCCGGGGCACCTCGTAGAGGTCCGCGTAGAAGGTGAGGTTCTCCAGCACCGTGAGGTCCGGGTAGAGCCCAAAGCGCTGGGCCATGTAGCCGATGCGGTCCTTGATGGCCTCGGCGTCCACCTGCACCGAGAGGCCGTCCACCCAGGCTTCGCCGGAGCTGGGCGCCAGGATGCCCGTGAGCAGCCGCATGGTGGTGGTCTTGCCCGCCCCGTCGGGGCCCACCAGGCCGAAGATCTCGCCCTCCTCCACGGCCAGGCTGAGGCCGTCCAGGGCGACCACGTCCCCGAAGCGGCGGCTCAGGGCCTGGGCCCGGACGGTCTGCATCAGCGCGCCGCCAGGGTGATCTCGGCATCCACAGGCATGCCTGGCTTGAGCTCCATGGCCGGGTTGGGAATGTCGACCTTGATCCGGTACACCAGCTTTGTCCGCTCCTTGCGGGTCTGGACGGTCTTGGGGGTGAACTCGGCTTCGGAGGCGATGAAGGACACCCGGCCCTCGTAGCGCTTGCCCGGGTAGGTGTCCGAGGTCACGAAGACCTGCTGGCCCACCTTCACCCGGCCGAGGTCGGCCTCTTCCACATAGGCCCGCAGCCACACCTGGCCCAGGTTGGCCAGGGTCACCACGGCGGTGCCCGGGGCTACGTACTCCATGGCCTCCACATTTTTCGAGAGGATGACCCCCGCCACGGGGGCCGTGAGGGTGGCATAGCCCAGCTGAGTCTCGGCCAGGGCCAGGGCCTGCTGAGCCCCTTCAAGGCGGGCGCGGACCTGAGCAATGTCCTCCTTGCGGGGACCCTTCTTCACGAGGGCGTACTGCTGCTCCGTCTGGCGGGCCTTGCCCCGGGCCGCTTCGAAAGCAGCACGGGCTGCCTCGAAGTCCCGCACCGAGAGGATGCCCTTCTGGTAGAGGTCCCGGCTGCGGGCCTCGTCCGGCTCCAGGCGGCGGAGGTCGGCGCTGGCCTGCTCCAGGGCGGCCTTGGAGGCCTCGACCTCCTCGGGGCGCGAGCCCGCGAGGACCGCATCCAGCGCGGCCCGAGCGGTGCTGGCGTCGGCGCGGCGCATGGCCACCTGCTGCTCCAGGTCCCTGGCGTCCAGGCGGGCCAGCAGCTGGCCGACCTGGACGACCTGGCCTTCGTCCACGGGGCGCTCCAGGACCTTGCCCGCCACCCGGAAGCTGGCCCCCACGGAGATCACCTCGATGTTGCCCGAGAGGTGGAGGCTGGACTCCACGCGGCTGCGGCAGGCGGTGGCCAGCAGGAGGGTGGCAGCGAGGGCAGTCAGGTGCATGGGGCTGGGACGGCGCATGGGAGTCCTTTCAGTCGCAGGGGGAGGGCAGGGGCGGCAGGGGCTGGCTCGGATCCAAGGCCACGCCCCGCCAGAAGATGTCCAGCCAGGCGCGCATGCCGGTCATGACGGCTGCCTCTGGGGGCACGTCCATGAGGACGGGCAGCACCGTGGGGAGGACGTCCAGGATCTCCAGCTGCATCTTCGCCAGAAAGAACGTGGCCAGCATGGGCTGGATCTCAGGGCGCACCTCGCCGCGGGCGATGCCCTGGGCGAAGACCTGGCTGATGCTGGCGGTGAGGGGGCGGATCTGGTCCGCCAGGAGGGGGCTGAGCCCCTCGGCTCCCCGCACGATCTCGCCCCGGATGAGGGCGCGCATGCCGGGATCGTCCTTCAGGTGGCGGTGGTAGATCAGCAGCACGTCCCACAGGCGCAGGGCGGTTGGCCTGGCATCGGCGGGATCGGCCAGCAGGTGCATGTCCGCCAGGACGGCGGGGAAGCGCCTCGCCAGGACAGCCTGGAAGAGGACCTCCTTGCTGGCGAAGTGGTAGTAGATCAGCGAGGGGTCACAGCCCGCCTTGCGGGCGATGGCGCGCAGGCTGGCCGCCTGGAGACCCTCCTGGGCGAAGACCGCCTGGGCGGCATCCAGTAGCTGCGAAGCAGCGATGCGGGACGGCTTGGGCCCGCGCGGCCGGGGGACAGGATGAAAGGGCATGGGCTCCTATTTCAACAGGTGTTGAATAATGGGGCTAAGAGGACTCCAGGGCAAGGGGTTCTCAGCCCAAACTCACGCAAGGAATAACCCTGGTCCTTTTTCAGACGCAGAAAGCCCCGGAGGTTATCCGGGGCTTTCTGCGTGTTGCAGGAACTGCAGGCGGGGACTACTCGCCGGAGATGGGCACCACGATGGTCTCTTCGAGGGGGGCGATTTCCGCCTCCTCGAAAGCAATGCGGTTCTCTTCGACCTCAGCCATGGCCACCTGGCCCCAGAAGGAGGCCAGCTTGGGCGCATCCTGGGCCTGGCCGTGCTTGTTCACGGGAACCACCACCTCGACCTTGGGGAAGGCGCCGCGCTGCAGCTGCTCGCAACGCTTGCCGGCCACGACGACGAAGCGGTACTTGTTGGCAATCTCATCAGGGACACGGACGATGGTGCGCTGGGTCATGGGTCGCTCCGAATCGCCAAGCATAACACCCAATGGCTCAAGGAACAATGCCTCTGAGGTAGGATGAGGGCCCGGAGTCCTTGAGATGCAGATCCTCCTCGGCATCACCGGCGGCGTGGCCGCCTACAAATCCGCCGACCTGGCGCGCCTGCTGGTCCACCAGGGCCACCGGGTGCGGTGCGTCCTGACGGAGGCGGGGGCCCGCTTCATCACTCCCCTCACCCTCAGCAGCCTGACGGGGGAGCCCTGCTATGGTGCCAACCCGGACCTGGGGGAGTGGCGCGCTCAGCCCGTGGTGGAACACATCGACTTGGCCCGGTGGGCGGACCTGGTGGTGGTGGCCCCCGCGACGGCCGACATGCTGGGCAAGGCCGCCAACGGCCTGGCCCCTGACCTGCTGAGCACCGTCCTGCTGGCGACCCGGGCCCCCATCCTCTGGGCTCCCGCCATGAACACCGGCATGTGGGAGCACCCCGCCGTGCAGGCCAACCTGGCCCGCCTCCGCAGCTTCGGCCATGGGGTGGTGGAGCCCGGCGCGGGCCTGCTGGCCTGTGGTGAGGAAGGAGCCGGCAAGCTGGCCGACATCGCCGTCATCGCAGATGCGATCCAGTGCCACGGCAGCCCCCGCCTCCCAGGCCTGACCGGGCAGCGGGTCCTGATCACCGCCGGCCCCACCCGGGAAGACCTCGATCCCGTTCGCACCCTCACCAACCGCAGCACCGGTGCCATGGGCGTCGAGCTGGCCCGGGCCTTCCGGGATGCAGGGGCTGCCGTCACCTTGGTCCTCGGCGGCGACCTGGCAGCACCCTGGGGCGTGGAGGCCCTGCGGGTGCGCAGTGCCCAGGAGATGCTTGCTGCCTGCCAGGCCCAGTGGGGGTTGGCCGACGGCCTGGTGGCCGCTGCCGCCGTCGCCGATCAGCGCCCCGAGGCCACCTTGCCCGAAAAGGCGAAGAAGACCGCTGGCCCTGAGCAGCTGGTGCTGGTGCGCACGCCGGACATCCTGGCCACCCTGGCCGCCGCCCGCCGCCCGGGTCAGTGGACCATCGGCTTTGCCGCCGAGAGCGAGCGCCACCTGGAGCACGCCGCCGCCAAGCTCCGCAGCAAGGGCCTGGACGCCATCCTGGTGAACGACGTCCAGGCGGGCCGCGCCTTCGGAGCCCAGGCCAACACCCTCACTCCGCTAACGGCGGCCGGCCCTCAGACACCCCTCGGACCCCTGCCCAAAGATCAGCTCGCCCGGGCCGTGGCCCAGTGGTGGGCCCAGCAGCTGGCGACGCGCCAGGCCTGAGGCGACCTAGAGCCCCGGGTCCATCCAGGCCAGAACCTCGCTGGGGTTGCCCGGCACATTGCCCAGCCGCACGGCCACCAGGACAATCCAGCCCTGGGGGCGCTGGACCGACTTTAGGTCCATGAGCAGGGTCTCGCCGGGGCCCGGCAGGTCCGGTCGCCGACGCTCCAGCACCACTTCGCCCCGGCTGAAGACCTCTTCTGGCGTGGGCCGCGTGAGCCCCAGGGGCACGTGCAGCACCCGCACCCCGTCAATGCCAGCCAGGGGGTTGCCCATCATGTCGGCGGTGGGCAGGGTCAGGCGAACTTGGCGCAGACCTTCCATGCGGACGTCCATGGGGCGGGCGGCGGCCCGGGGCCTCGGCACGGGATCACCCTTGCGGCCGCAGTGGAGTACCCCGAACGAGATAGTGAAGACAAGGAGGTGGTTTGCTAGTCTGGAGGGACGCATCGCACTCCATCATGCCCGAATCCGAGGTTTCCCTATGCCCGTTACCAAAGTACTGATCGCAAATCGCGGCGAGATCGCCTGCCGGGTCATCCGTACCTGCCGGGAGATGGGGATACCCACCGTGGCTGTCTTTTCTGAAGTGGACCGCGGTGCCCTCCACGTGCGCATGGCGGACGAAGCCTACTGCATCGGACCCGCTCCGGCGCGGGAGAGCTACCTGGTCCTGGACAAGATCATCGACGTCTGTCGCCGCAGTGGAGCGGACGCTGTGCACCCGGGCTACGGCTTTCTTTCAGAGAACGCCGGGGCCGCCCGGGCCTTCGCCGCCGCGGGCATCACCTTCATTGGACCCCGCCCCGAGTCCATCGAGAGCATGGGCTCCAAGACGGCCGCTCGGGTGGTGGCCATCGAGGCCGGCTGTCCTGTGGTGCCGGGCATCCAGGAGACCATGGCCGAGGAGGCCCTGCTGGAAGCTTCCCTGAAGATCGGCTTCCCCGTGATGCTCAAGGCCGCCATGGGTGGCGGCGGCAAGGGCATGCGCCTGGTGCACAACCCCGAGGAGTTCACCTCGGCCCTGGCGCGGGCCCGGGGCGAGGCCCTGTCTTCCTTCGGCGATGACAGCGTCTACGTCGAGAAGGCCATCGTCCAGCCCCGCCACATCGAGATCCAGATCTTCGGCGACACCCACGGCAACCACGTCTACCTGCATGAGCGGGAGTGCTCCGTGCAGCGGCGCCACCAGAAGGTGATCGAGGAGGCCCCCAGCCCCCACGTGACCCCCGAGATGCGCAAGGCCATGGGCGAGGCGGCCCTCAAGGTGGCCAAGGCGGTGAACTATGTGGGCGCAGGGACCGTGGAGTTCCTGGCGGACATCCACCGCAACTTCTACTTCCTGGAGCTGAACACCCGCCTGCAGGTGGAGCACCCGGTGACCGAGTGGATCACGGGCCTGGATCTGGTGAAGTGGCAGATCCTGGTGGCCCGGGGCGAGAAGCTGCCCATGACCCAAGAAGAGATCCCCCTCAATGGCTGGTCCATCGAGTGCCGCGTCTACGCTGAGGACCCGGACCAGAACTTCATGCCCAGCCCCGGCAAGATTACCTTCCTGCGTACCCCCAGTGGCCGGAACGTGCGCGACGACGGCGGGGTCTACGAGGGCGCCGAGGTGCCCATGTTCTACGACCCCATGATCAGCAAGCTGAGCACCTGGGGGCCCACCCGCATCGAGGCCATCGAGCGCATGCGCGCCGCCCTGGGCGAGTACCGCATCGGTGGCATCCGCCACAACATCGCCTTCCACGAGGCCCTGATGGAGCACCCCCCGTTCCGGGAGGGCGCCCTCCATACGGGCATGCTGGATCAGCCTTTCTGGAAGAAGACGGAGCAGGGTCCCGACCTGAAGTTCGCGGTCGCGGCAGCCCTCCTCCATGAGCTCGAGAACGAGCAGCGCCGGGCCGCCCAGCCCACCACCTCCGGCGAAGGCCAGCCGGATGCGTGGAAGCACTGGGGCCGGTTCAACCGCTTGTAGGAGGCGCGATATGAAACGCACACTGATCGTCGGCAAGGACTCCCTGGACGTGGAGCTGATCCACCTGGATGGCACCACCACCCTGGTGTGGGAGGGCGAGAGCCACTCCGTCGACATCCAGGAGATGGAATCCGGCTGCTACTCCATCCTCATGGACGGCCGCTCCGTGGAGGTCCGCCTGGACGCAGCCCGCTCGGCGGATCCCGAGACCCATGCCTACCGCGCCATGCTCTACGACGGGGCCTATGAGTTCGGTCTGGTGGATCCCCGCCGGGCCCTGCTGGGGGCCTCCGGCGCCGGCGGTGCCAGCGGTGGCATCCTGGCTTCCCCCATGCCCGGCAAGGTCGTCAAGCTGCTGGTGGCCCAGGGCGAAGCCGTCCAGGAAGGCCAGACCCTCGTCGTCATGGAAGCCATGAAGATGCAGAATGAGCTGAAGTCCAAGCTCACTGGAACCGTGGCCACCATCCACGTCCAAGAGGGCGCCACCGTCGAGACCGGCTCACCCCTCATCACCGTCGTGGCGCCCGAGGCCTAATTGCGAGGTCTCGGTATCGCCGCAGGCGATACCGAGAGGTTGGGCAGAACGACCTGAGGACCACCACCGCTGGTACCGTGGCGACCGCGCACGTCTAGGAGGGGCGTCGCCCTGGAGACGGGGTGCTCCTTCCCTGGCCGGAGCCTCGCCCTAACTGCGGGCTCGCCTAGGGCGACGTTTGGGGAGAAAAAAGGAGACCAAGCGGAAATCCAAATGGATGCGAATAAATTAGATACACAATAGAATATATCTAAAATTTCTTAATAAACAATTATCTAAAGATGGATTAATAACGTACTTGTCAGCATAGAATATAAAAAATACTCTTGCAAAAACATCCTCCTAAAATTAGCCTGTGACTGAAGTCACACTCAACTGTCTCTGGAGGACACCCTTGAAAAGAACGCTCCTTTTCCTGATCGCGGGCACCGCGCTCACCCTCACTGCCCAGCAAGGCACCGCGTGGGTGGCCGGTTATGTCGGCCAGACCACCTTCGACTCCGATGCCAAGGTCGGCGGCTTTAAAATGAAGGACCAGACCCACTTCGGCCTGGGCGTGGGCCACTGGTACACGGACAGCTGGGGCATCGACCTCCGCGCCATCCGTAATGATCTGAAGCTCGATGCGCCTGGCGCGGCCACCGCCACCCAGACCCATTCGCTGCTGTCGGGGCTCTACAACCTCCGTCCCGGCGCTGACAACTGGTACCCCTACCTGGCCGCCGGCCTGGGCGCCACCAACATCGGCTCGCCTTATTCCACCAAGAGCGACAGCACAACTCGGTTCAACTACCACGCCGGGCTCGGGCTCATGGGCAGGCCTGCGGACAACTTCCTCCTGGACCTAGGGGTCAAGGCGGTCCGCGTGGAGCTGCCGAAGTCCCGCACGGAGTTCCTGGTCTCTCTGGGGCTTGGCTATACCTGGGGTGGCGCCAAGGCCGCGCCTGCACCCGCCCCGGCGGCCGCTCCCGCTCCCGCTCCGGTGCCACCACCCGCTCCGAAGCCCGTGGCACCCCCGCCGCCGCCACCGCCCCCACCGGCTCCGCTTCCGCCGCCGGTGGTCGCCAAGCCCGTGCCTCCGCCGCCCCCGCCCCCGCCACCCGCCCGCATCGTGCTGGACGAGGCGGTTCTCCACTTCGCCAACAACAAGGCGGAGCTGGGTCCCGAAGCCATCGCTGCGATCCAGAAGGTGGCCACTGGGCTGAAGGCCTACCCGGGCGACTACAGCTTGACCGTCAGCGGCCACACCTCCTCCGTGGGTGGCAAGGCCTTGAACAAGGCCCTGGGCAAGCAGCGGGCAGATGCAGTGGCCAAGATCCTCGTGGCTTCCGGCGTCCCCGCCGCCCGCATCAGCACCGTGGGCGTGGGCCCCGACCAGCCCATCGCCGACAACGCCACCAAGGCAGGCCAGGCCACGAACCGGCGGGTTGAGATCGACGTGAAAGTGAGCGACGGCAAGACCGAGGTCCGCAAGACGGTCACGGGCGTCGTCGAAGCCCCCGCTCCCAAGTAGTACGGCTGAAACCCAAGAAACCGGCGGGGGCTGTGGCTCCCGCCGGACTCTAAGAGAGGACCCTTCATGTCGCTTAAAGATGAATTCAAGGCCTTCATCATGAAGGGCAACGTCATCGACCTGGCCGTGGCCGTGGTCGTGGGCGGTGCCTTTGGCAAGATCGTCACCGCCTTCGTGGACGGCATCGTGATGCCGCTGGTCAGCTACGTCCTGCCCGCCAACATCAAGTGGGAGGAGTGGGTCCTTGGGAAGTTCCGCATCGGTGCGGTGCTGGGGGCCGCTGTGAACTTCCTCATCATCGCCGGGGTCATCTTCCTGGTGCTGGTGAAGCTGCTGGAGAAGGTCACCAAGGGCAAGGAGGATGTGCCCCTCCTGAATATCACCACCAAGGAGTGCCCTGCCTGCCTGGAGCAGGTGCCCCTCAAGGCCACCCGCTGCAAGCACTGCACCAGCACCCTCTGAGGCCCGCTGGTCGCTAGGTGGAAAGGACCCGTTCTGCGGGTCCTTTCCCTTGTGAGGGCAGGGGTTCCGTGGTGAACTGGAGGATCAACCCCGGGGCGCTTGGGTGCGCCCCCCGACGCACGAGGGCGCCGATGAGCGAGCAAGCTCCGGTTAAAAAATATTCTGTTTTCCTCCCGAAGACGGAATTCGCGATGAAGGCCGACCTGCCCCAGCGGGAGCCGAAGCGCCTGGAGCGCTGGAAGGCCGAGGGCCTCTACGCCCGCATCGAAGCCAAGCGGAAGGCTGACAACGCCGCTGGGAAGGGCAGGGGCCGCGAGGTCCTGCACGATGGGCCGCCCTATGCCAATGGCGCCATCCACATGGGCCATGCGCTGAACAAGATCCTCAAGGACGTGGTGGTGAAGTCCCGCTGGATGGAGGGCTACGAGTCGCCCTACGTGCCGGGCTGGGACTGCCACGGCCTGCCCATCGAGCACGCCGTGGAGAAGGACCTGGGCCCCAAGCGCCGGGAGCTGAGCCGCGCCGAGTTCCTCCAGCGGTGCCGCACCTACGCCCAGAAGTGGATCGACACCCAGCGGACGGCCTTCCAGCGCCTCGGCGTCCTGGGCGCCTGGGAGCACCCCTACGTAACCATGGATCCCCTCTACGAGGCCGAGACCGTCCGCCACCTGGCCAAGCTCTTCCAGAGCGGCGCCGTCACCCGCAAGCTCAAGGTCGTCCACTGGAGCTATGGCGCCCGGACGGCCCTGGCTGAGGCCGAGGTGGAGTACGCCGACAAGACCAGCCCCGCCGTCACCGTGGCCTTCCCGGTGCCCGCTGCGGAGGCCCGGCGCATGGAGCTGCCGACGCCCCTCCTGCTGCCCATCTGGACCACCACCCCCTGGACCCTGCCGAGCAACCTGGCCATCGCCATGCACCCGGACCTGGAATACGCCGTGGTGCGAGCCGGGGAGCGCCACTTCGTGGTGGCTGTAACACTAATGGAAGACTTCTCGAAGAAACTTGGCGAAACGCTGCACACGGTAGAGATTCGACTCGGGAAGGCGTTCCAGACGCTGGTGGCCAAGCACCCCTGGATCGACCGGGAGAGCCCCGTCCTGCTGGCGGATTATGTCACCGCCGACACCGGCACGGGCCTGGTGCACACCGCCCCGGACCATGGTGTGGACGACTTCAACCTGGCCCACCACCTGGGCCTGCTCCAGCTGGTCGGCCCCGATGGGAAGTTCGTGGCGACCATGGACGACCCGGAGCTGGTCGGCAAGAACATCTTCGACTGCAATCCCCTGGTGGTGGAGCGCCTCCGCCGGGATGGGTCGCTCCTCCATGACGAAGTGCTGACCCACAGCTACCCGCACTGCTGGCGCACCCGCACGCCCATCTTCTTCCGGGCCACGGAGCAGTGGTTCATCACCATGGACTCCGAGCTGACCGGCAAGGGCCGCAGCCTGCGCGAGCTGGGCCTCGAGGGGGTGGAGCAGACCCAGTGGGTGCCGGCCCAGGGCCAAAACCGCATCCACGCCATGATCGCGGGCCGGCCGGACTGGTGCATCAGCCGCCAGCGGGCCTGGGGCACCCCCATCACCGTGCTGCGCTGCGAAGCCTGCGGCGAGCCCCTGGTACACGCTGACATCTTCGAGAAGGCCGCCCTGGCCATCGAGACGGGGGGCATCGAAGCCTGGTCTGAGCTGCCCGTGGCGGACCTGCTGCCCGCTGGCTCCCGCTGCTCCTGCGGCTCCGAGACCTTTCTGAAGGAAACGGACATCCTCGACGTGTGGATCGACTCGGGCGTCAGCGCCTCTGTGGTCTGCGCCGCCCACCCGGAGCTGAACCGCAGCGACTACGGCGACTTCATCTACCTGGAGGGCTCGGACCAGCACCGCGGCTGGTTCCACAGCTCCCTGCTGTTCAACCTCGCCGCCACGGGCACCAAGCCCTACAAGCAGGTGGTCACCCACGGCTTCGTGCTGGACGGCAAGGGCCAGAAGATGTCCAAGAGCCTGGGCAACGTCATCACGCCCGAGGAGATCCTCAAGACCCTGGGCGCCGACATCCTGCGCTGGTGGGCCGCCAGCTGCGACTACAGCGAGGACATCCGCATCTCCAAGGAGATCCTCGACCGCAGTGCCGACGCCTACCGCAAGATCCGCAACACCCTACGGTTCCTGCTGGGCGCCCTGGAGGGCTTCGATCCGGCCAAGGATGCCGTGGCCGCTGCCGACCTGGCGCCCCTGGACCGCTGGGTGCTGGACGCCTTCGCCCGCACCACCCAGGAGGCCCGGGACGCCTACACCCGCTTCGAGTTCCACCGCGCCACCCAGGCGGTCCACGGCTTCTGCCAGCTGGAGCTCTCGGGTCGCTACTTCGAGATCATCAAGGACCGGCTCTACTGCGATGCCCTGGACTCTGCCCGCCGGCGCAGTGCCCGCGCCACCTGCTGGGAGCTGGCCCAGGGGCTCTGCACCCTCCTCGCCCCTGTGATGAGCTACACCGCCGATGAGGCCTGGGAGCACCTGCCTGGCTGCGCCGGCAGTGTCCACGAGCAGCGCTTCCCGGAGCCCGTTGTGGTCGCCGCCGAGCCCAGCTGGGAGAAGCTCTGGGAGGTCCGTAGTGCCGTGCAGGCCGCCATGGAGCCCCTGCGCGCCGCCAAGGTCGTGGGCACCAGCCTCGACGCCGCCGTGGAGATCACCCTGGGCCGGCAGGCCGACTGGGACCTCCTGGATAGCCTAGGCGAGTCCCTGGATGACCTCCTGGTTGTCTCCTCCCTCACTCGAAGCGCAGATTCGAGTGCAGCCCTAGCGCCCACCGTGACTGTTACCCCCCACACCGGGACCAAGTGCCCCCGCTGCTGGAACCGCAAGGGCGGCCACGGCCAGGGCGAGGATGCGGCCCTCTGCGTGCGCTGCGCCACGGTGATTGGTTAATGCGCCGTTTCCTCTGGCTGCTCCTGCCCGCCGGCGTCCTGGCGGCGGATCTGGGCTCCAAGGCCTGGATCCTGCGCACCCTGGCTGAGGGTGAGTCCGTCACCGTCATCAAGGGCTTCTTCAACCTGACCCTGGGCTTCAACCGCGGGGCCATCTTCGGCAGCCTCACGGGGCTGCCCGCGCCGGTCAGGGCCGTGCTCTTCGCCACCGCCGGCGTGGTGGCCATCGTCCTCTTCGGGCGTACCTTCCTGGCCCGGGAGACCCCCACCGGGGACCGCATCGCCTTCGGCCTGATCCTGGGTGGCGCCCTGGGCAATGGCATCGACCGCCTGGTCCGAGGCGCCGTGGTGGACTTCCTCGATTTCGTCTTCGGCACCTGGCACTACTGGACCTTCAACATCGCCGACAGCTGCATCCTCGTCGGCGCCATCCTCTTCGGCCTCCGCGCACTCCTGGCGTCGAAGACCGAGCATCAGAGAAAAGACAACTGATTCAACGCCAAGACGCGAAGAAGGACAAAGCAGCATCTTCTCTTGGTGGTGAGACTTTTACGGCTTCATTGGGATGTGAAGACCAATGGCTTCGGCGTGTTCGCGGGCTGTTTCGTAGCCGGCGTCGGCGTGGCGGAAGACGCCCATGGCGGGGTCGTTCCAGAGCACCCGGGTGATGCAGCGGTCGGCCCGCTCGGTGCCGTCCGCGACGATCACCACACCGCTGTGCTGGCTGTAGCCCATGCCCACCCCGCCACCGTGGTGGAAGCTCACCCAGGAGGCGCCACCACTGGCAGCGGTGAGGGCGTTGAGCAGAGGCCAGTCCGAGACCGCATCGCTGCCGTCCTTCATGGCCTCGGTCTCCCGGTTGGGGCTGGCCACGCTGCCGCTGTCCAGGTGGTCCCGGCCAATCACGATGGGCGCCTTCACCTGGCCGGTGCGCACCAGCTCATTGAACTTCAGCCCTGCCAGGTGACGCTCGCCGGCGCCGATCCAGCAGATGCGGGCCGGCAGGCCCTGGAAGGCGATCTTGTCTTGGGCGGCCTTGAGCCAGCGATGGAGGCCCTCGTTCTCAGGGAACAGCTCCAGCATGGCGGCGTCCGTGACGGCGATGTCGGCGGGGTCTCCGGAGAGGGCCACCCAGCGGAAGGGGCCGATGCCCTTGCAGAAGAGGGGGCGGATGAAGGCGGGGACGAAGCCCGGAAAAGCGAAGGCATTCTCGCAGCCCGCCCGCTGGGCCTGGGCCCGGAGGTTGTTGCCGTAGTCGAAGGTGACCGCACCGCCCGCCTGGAAGCCGAGCATGGCCTCGACGTGGGTGCGCATGGAGGCCAGGGCTCGCTGGACGTAGGCCTCCGGCTGCTCCTGGCGCAGCAACGCAGCCTGTTCCAGCGAGAGGCCCGCCGGGATGTAGCCGTTGTACTCGTCGTGGGCCGAGGTCTGGTCGGTGACCAGGTGGGGCTGCAGGCCCCGCTTCAGGAGCTCTGGCAGCACCTCGGCGGCGTTGCCCAGGAGCCCGATGCTGCGGGCCTCCCGGCGGGCTACGTAGCCCTCGATCAGGGCCACGGCCTCGTCAATGCTATCGGTCCACTCATCCAGGTACCGGGTGTCCAGGCGCTTCTGGATGCGGGTCAGGTCCACCTCGACTGCGAGGCAGACCCCGCCATTCATGGTCACGGCCAGGGGCTGGGCACCGCCCATGCCCCCCAGGCCTGCGGTGAGGGTCCAGGTGCCGGCCAGGGTGCCGCCGAAGTGCTGGCGGGCGGCCTCGGCGAAGGTCTCGTAGGTACCCTGTACGATGCCCTGGCTGCCAATGTAGATCCAGCTGCCCGCGGTCATCTGGCCGTACATCATCAGGCCCTTCTGATCCAGCTCGCGGAAGACCTCCCAGGTGGCCCACTTCGGCACCAGGTTGGAGTTGGCCAGCAGCACCCGGGGGGCGTCTTCGTGGGTCTTCACCACGCCCACGGGCTTGCCGCTCTGGATCAGCAGGGTCTCCTCGTTCCCCAGGTGCTTCAGCTCCTTCACGATGGCGTGGAAGCAGTCCCAGTTCCGCGCGGCCTTGCCCAGGCCGCCGTAGACCACCAGGTCTTCGGGCCGCTCAGCCACCTCAGGGTCCAGGTTGTTCATGAGCATGCGGAGCGCCGCCTCCTGCACCCAGCCCTTGCAGTGCAGGTGGGTGCCGCGGGGGGCGGTGACAACGGGGACAGGGGAAGCGTCACTCATGGGGAACTCCGGCAGAACGGCCCTAGTCTCCCACGCTTCACCTGGGTGGCGGGTCCTGCCTAGCGGTGCTCGACGACGTCTGAAGCCTCGAAGCGCACCTTGGGGGCGCTGGCGTACTTGTCCTCGGCGGCGCGGTAGCCCATGGGGCACGCGCAGACGGTGTGGAAGCCCGTGCCGGCCAGGCCCAGGATGGCGTCGTACATGTCGGGCTCCAGGCCCTCGAAGGGACAGGCGTCCACGCCCAGGACGGCGGCGACGGTCATCAGGTTGCCCAGGGCGATGTAGGCCTGGCGTGCCGCCCACTCGGCGATGACAGCATGGCGGGGGCCCTTCACCAGGTCGCCCACCATGTAGCCCCGGTAGCCGGCCAGGCTCTCGACAGTTACGCCGCGCACCTCGGCAGTGCGGGCCACGAAGGCGTCCACGTAGGCCTCGGTGACATCGTCCTTGGCCGTGAAGATGACGTAGTGGCTGCAGTCTTCAACCTGGGCCTGGTTCCAGGTGGCGGGGCGGAGCTTGGCCTTGAGGGCGGGGTCCGTCACCACGATGAACTTCCAGGGCTGGAGGCCGTAGCTGGAGGGCGAGAGGATCAGCGCCTCTTCGATGACCGCCCAGGCCGCCGCGGAGATCTTCTTGCTGGGGTCGAACTTCTTGGTGGCGTAGCGCCAGTTCAGCTGCTGGAGGAGGCTCTCGCCGGAGAGGGTGGTCATGGGTGCCTCGGGGAAGTCTAGAGGGAGCGGGAAATTCGGGTCCGGAGCTGTTCGAGGGGCATGGAACCGACGATGCGATCCACCAGCTGTCCCTCCTTGAAGACCAGCAGCGAGGGCATGCTCAGCACGTCGTATTCCTCGGACAGGGGGGTGAAGTCGTCGACGTTGAGCTTGGTGAAGGTGGCCTGGCCTTTGAGCTCAGCGGCGAGCAGCTCGGTCACGGGGGCCAGCTCGCGGCAGGGGGCGCACCAGGGGGCCCAGAAGTCCACCACGGTGATGCCTTGGGCGATGGCTCCGGCAAAGGTCTTGTCGGTGAGGTCATGGATGAGGTCGGACATGGGAAGTCTCCTGGGGAGGCTCTCAGGGTAACGGATTCCAGCCGCGAACGCCGTCACGACACCTAGGGCGGTCTGCACTGCCTTCGCCCGAGGGGCCCGTAGCCTCAGGAGCGAAGCTGGGCCAGATCTCCAGGGGTGTCTAGGTCATCCTCGCCGGCGGGAAAGGGCAGGCTCGCCGTCTGCTCCCGGAGGAGGATGCCCTTGGCGCCCCGGTCTCCGGTGAGGGCCAGGAGGTCCGGAAAGAGGCGACGGGGCAGCACGGCCGGGATGCCCAGGGTGTTGCCATAGGCGCAGGCCGCCGGGTGCTCTGGGGCCTGGTCAGCCAGGGCGAGGAGTCGGTGGAGCAGGGGGGCGTCCACCGCAGGCTGATCCACTGTCAGGAACAGAGCGGCCGATGCTTCCGCTGGCAGAGCCCGGACGCCGGCCCGGATGGAGCTGGCCATACCCTCGGCGGCCTCGGGATTGGGCACCAGGACGGCCTCCACTGGGCCTGGATCCCAGTCCCCCACCACAGCCAGGACCGGGTCGCAGCCGGCGGCCCGGACAATGCGCACCGCCCGCTGGAGCAGGGTCTCTCCAGCCAGGGCCAGCAGGGCCTTGGGTCCGCCCATGCGGGTGCCGGACCCGGCGGCCAGGATCACCGCTGGTAGCGGGGGCTTCACAAGGCCTCGAGGGTGCGGAGGTCGCCGTGCAGAGAGAGGCGGGAGACGGACACGGCGGACTCCATCTGGAGAGGAGGTTTCCAACCTACGCTCCGGGCCGAGCCACCGCAACCAGGTTGGCATCCCTCTCGCCATTCTCCATTGCTGTGTCGGGAGTTTGTCGTGATGCGACGCGTCTGTCTTTGCCTTGGAATGCTGATGGCACTTGGGCTTGGGGCCCAGGGAGCGGACCGCCCGGCCCCCCCGGCGACGGCCTCGGAGAAGGAACTGCAGGCTCCCTTGACGCTAGACGACGGAAAACCGACGCCCGGTCAGGCCTCCGAACCGGCCCCCTCTGGCCTCCGGACCTTCGGCTCCCTGGTGCTGGTCATCGGTCTGGCCGGGGCCAGCCTCTGGGCCCTGCGGAAGTATGGACGCCGCCGCCTGCCCGGCGGAGGCGGGGGCCGCCTCAAGGTGGACGAGACCTTGGCCCTGGGGGACCGTCGGTACATCTCCATCATCCAGGCCGACGGGGAGCGCTTCCTCATCGCCCTGACCCCCCAGAGCATCACCCTGCTTTCCCGCATGGAGCCGGATCTTGACGAAGACGCCGGTGGCTTTGAAGAGGCCCTCGGGCGTCAGGTCGACCTGGGTCGGCCGGTGCCGGTCAAGGAGATGGAGGCCCTCCTTCGCCAGGGCGGGGGCGGTCAGTGAGCCGCCGGACCTGGCTACTGCCTCTCCTCCTCCTGCTGGCGGGGGTGGCCCTGGCGGCCCAGCAGCCGGCAGGCGCCCTGCCGTCGGTCACGGTGGACTTCGGGAAGTCCCCCTCGGGCCCGGCCCTCAGCTCCAGCCTGCAGGCCATGCTCCTGCTCACGGTCCTCAGCCTGGCGCCCACCATCCTCATGACCGCCACCAGCTTCACCCGCATCGTGGTGGTGATGCACTTCCTGCGGCAGGGCCTGGGGACCCAGCAGACCCCCTCAAACCAAGTGCTCATCAGCCTCTCACTGGTGCTGACCTTCTTCATCATGGCGCCCACGGCCCGAGAGATTAACACCACTGTGCTGCAGCCCCTCCAGCGCAATGAGCTCACCACGGACCAAGCCTTGGACCGCACCGCCGCGCCCATGAAGGTGTTCATGCTGCGCCACACCCGAAAGAAGGACCTCGCCCTCTTCTTGCGCATTGCCAAGGCCCCGGCTCCCAAGACCAAGGCTGACGTGCCCATGGAGTGCCTGCTCCCGGCCTTCCTCATCAGCGAGCTGAAGACCGCCTTCGAGATCGGCTTCATGATCTTCCTGCCCTTCCTGGTGCTGGACATGGTGGTGGCCAGCATCCTGCTGAGCATGGGCATGATGATGCTCCCACCCGTGGTGATCTCACTGCCCTTCAAGGTGCTGCTCTTTGTGCTGGTGGACGGGTGGTACCTCATTGTCGGGTCCCTGGTGAAGGGGTACACGGGATGAGCGCTTGGGCTATCAGCTGTCAGCTATCGGCTATCAGCTATCGGCTGGGGAGGGTGATCTGTGAATGAGCTGCTGATCGCTCAGATCGGGAAGGATGCGCTCCGGACGGCGCTGCTGGTGGCGGGTCCGGCGCTCCTGGTCTCCCTGGTGGTGGGCCTCATCGTGTCGGTGTTCCAGGTGGTCACCAGCCTGCAGGACCAGACCATCGCCTTCGTGCCCAAGGTCATCGCCGTGATGCTGGTGGTCGCCATCAGCTTCCCCTGGATGCTGCAGGTGATGCTGCGGTTCACCACCCGGATGTTCACGGACTTCAACGCCGTCGTGCGCCAGCTGAACTGAGGCGGCCATGGGACCGGTCCTCAGCAGTTCCGCACTCTGGGCCTACACGGGCGCCAAGGCGGCCCTCTGGGTGCTGGTACTGACCCGCATCACGGGCCTGCTGGCGGTGTTTCCCCTCCTGGGTTCGGAGCAGATGCCCCTGTCGGTCCGAGCGGCTCTGGCGGTCATGCTGGCCACGGTGATCCTGCCGGTGCTGCCCGTCACCGCCACGCTGCCCTCGGGGCTGCCGGAGATGGCAGCCCTCATGGCCGTGGAGCTGGCCATTGGCCTCCTGCTGGGGACGGTGGTGGCCTGGATCCTCGAGGCTGTCTCCTTCGCCGGTAGCCTCATGGACATCCAGATCGGCTTCTCCTTCGTGCAGTTTCTGGACCCCGCCACGTCCCAGACCAGCTCGGTGTCCAGCTCCCTGATGATGCAGGTCGCCGCCCTCCTGATCTTCGTTACGGGCCTCCACCACCAGATGATCCTGGCCCTGGTGGACAGCTACCGCATCGCCCCCATCGGCCATGGCATTCCTCTCCAGGTCCTGGGGCTGGTGACCCTCACGGGCCAGATGCTGGCCAAGGGCTTTCAGCTGGCCTTCCCCGTGCTGGCCCTGCTGTTCCTCATGGACCTGGTCCTGGGCATCTCCGGCAAGTTCATGCCCCAGCTGCAGCTCCTCCAGCTCAGCTTCCCCCTCAAGATCGCCCTGGGCCTGATGCTGCTGGGCCTCATCCTGCGGGAGCTGAGCGGCTGGCTGGCCCCCCTCTTTGCCATGGCCCCCCGCTACGCCCTGAAGCTGCTGGGGGGCTAGCCCCGCCCCCTTGATTTCCCTGGACTCTCACCCCGATGGCCAATGACCCCGGCAAGACCGAGAAAGCCACCCCCAAGCGGCGCGAAAAAGCCCGGGAGGAGGGGTCTGTCCCGAAGAGTACCGACTTCGACGGGGCCATCCTCCTGTGGGGGAACTTCTTCCTCTTCCTGGGTCTTGGCGGAGTCACCCTGAGCTTGATGGCCCAGACGGTCCGTCACTTCCTGCAGCGGGCCCAGCCTGGCGCACTGGCGGAGGCGGGGCAGGTGACCCTGCTGGGGGACGTGATGCTGATCCTGGGGCGCCTGCTGCTCCCCTTCCTGGCGCTCAACTTACTGGTGGCGCTGGCGGGCGGGTTCGCCCAGCGGGGCTTCTCCTTCAGCACCAAGCCCCTTATCCCTAAATTTGATCGCCTGAATCCGGTCCAGGGCTTCAAGAAAATCTTTGCCGCCAAGGCCCTGGTGGACCTCATCAAGAGCCTGGCCAAGTTCGTCCTGCTGGCCTCTGTGGCCTACCTGGTGATGGCCCCCCGGGTGCCCCTCCTCCTGGCCACCCTCAAGCTCCCTCTGGGGCAGGCCCTGAGCATCTTCCAGACCACGGTGTTCGTCCTCTACCGGGACGTGATGCTGGCCATGCTCATCCTCGCCGTGCTCGACTTCGCCTGGCAGCGCCACAGCTTCGAGGAGAGCATCAAGATGACCAAGCAGGAGATCAAGGACGAGATGAAGGATGCGGACGGCAACCCGGAGGTCAAGCAGCGCCAGAAGGCCCTGATGCAGGCGGCGGCCCGGCGCCAGATGCTGGCCGCAGTCAGTAAGGCCACCGTGGTGGTGACCAACCCCACCCATGTCGCCATTGCCCTCCGCTACGACGAGGGCACCGCCGCCCCAATCTGTGTGGCCAAGGGGCTGGACCATCTGGCCCTCAAGATCCGGGAGCGGGCGCGGGAAGCCGGCATTCCCACCCTGGAGCGGCCCGAACTGGCCCGGGCCCTCTACCGGGTGGTGGAGCTGGAGAAGCCCATTCCCCGGGACCTCTACCAGGCCGTGGCCCAGGTCCTGGCCTTCGTCTACCGTCTCCGGGGGGCCGCATGAGGTACCTTGAGACCCAAATCGTACCGGGCTGGAGTTCGGCGGCCCATGTACCGAAAGGGTATTGTCAGGTTATCCCGAGGAACCCTTGACCCGTCCCATCGTGCCACCCCACCTGCCGACCCCCAGCCTCCTGCTGGTGGATGACGATCCCATGCCCCGGGAGACCCTCTCGTCCCTGCTGACGAGTGAGGGCTTCCATGTGGTCACCGCCGCCACCGGGGAGGAGGCCGAGCAAAAACTGAAGGCCGAACGACCGCCCTTCGACCTGGTGATTACGGATCTGGTGATGCCCGGAAAGAGCGGCATGGATGTCCTCAAGTGCGCCCTGAAGCTGAACCCCAGCTGCACCGTGCTGGTGCTGACGGGCTTCGGCAGCGTTCGAGAGGCCACGGAGGCCATGGAGCTTGGCGCCTTCGACTTTGTGACCAAGCCCATGCAGATCGACCAGTTCCGGAACACCCTCCGCCGGCTCATGGAGCGCCGGGATCTGGCCCGGGAGCGGGACGAGCTAAGGGCCCGGGTGAAGGCCCTGACGGAGCGGGCTGAGCGCCTGGAGACCACGCTGGGCCGCATGGAGATTCTGGCCAACCAGATTGCTCCCACGTCGGCCCCCCGCTCGGATGCGTTGGAGGGCCTGGAACGCTTGGCCGCCCTGAAGGCCAAGGGCCTCCTCTCCGACGAGGAATTCGACCAGGGCAAGAAAAACCTCCTCTCCCGGTGGCTGGGTTGAGGCTGTCCAGGGTGGGGTTCCTCCTGGTGGCGCTGGCGGCCCTTTCTCTGGCGCCCCAGGCCCATGGCAGCAGCCCTCCCAGCAAGGCCCGGCCGGGCACGATGACTGATGACCAGGCCGCTCAGCTGGCTCGCGAGGCCCTCAACGCCAATACCTCCGGCGGCATGCAGCTGGCCTTGAGCCGCCTCAAGGCGCACACCTTCAAGTCCAGCAAGGTGCCAGAGCGGGAGCTCGTGCTCTACGCCCAGGGCGTGCTGGAGGCCCGTCTGGGCAACTTGCCTGCTTCCGCCTTGGCCCTCAAAAAGCTGGAAAAGCAGTGGCCCGAGTCGCCCTTTATGGGTGAAGTGAACAGCCTCCTGGCTGAGGAAGCCCTGACCCGGAAGCGGACCAAGGAGGCGGAAGAGCGCCTCCACAAGGCCCTTGCCTCGGACATGCCGACGGAGCGGAAGCACCGCCCTCAGGAGCTGCTGCTCGCCATGCTGGCTGAGCAGGGTCGCCACGACGAGGCCCTACCGCTCGCCCAGTCGCTACGTTCCCATGCTGGCAAGGAGCGCCCCGGAGAGACGCCCCTGGCGGCCATTGCCGAGGTGCTGGCCGCTGTTGGTACCCGGGACCAGGCCGAGGCCGCCCGAAAGGAGTTCCTCCAGGCCCACCCCGCCAGCGCCATGGTGCCGAGGGTGGAACTGGCCTGGGGCCGCATGCTGGGTCGGCAGGGCGATAAGCAGGGCGCGGCCCAGACCCTTCGCAAGCTCGTGAAGGATCACCCACTCACTCCCCAGGCCGACGATGCCCGCCTGGCCCTGGCCAGCCTCCTCACGGATGGCAGCCTCAAGGACACCAAGGACCTGCCCTCGGCAGAGTCTCTGCTGGCTGAGGTTCGCAAGGGGGGCAAGGCCCTCCCCAAGGGGGCGGCCCAGCTGGTGGAGCTCCGCCTGCTGACGGGCCGCTCGGCCTGGGACGAGGCCCTGGCTCTGACGGACGGGATGGAGCCGTCCCTGCGGCAGGATCCCGAAGTTCGCAAGCTCTGGAGCGAGGCCTGGAACGGCTGGGCCTCCCACCGCCTCGAGAAGGGCCGCCCCGGGGACTTTCTTTCCAGGCTCAAGCCCGGCGCTTTCCTGGCCCTCGACCCAAAGCTGAGGGTCGCCCTGGTGGAACGCTTTGCCGAGTCCGGCCTGCTGGACACGCTGCCCTCCCTGGTGGCCGAGGTTCCGGAGGCCCAGCGGGCGAGCCTGCGCCGAGCGGCCCTGGCCAAGGCCCCCATCGAGACCCAGCCCAGGCCGATCCTTCGCCTCCTTGGCCCCAAGGCGGGCGGTGGTCCGGAAGAGGCCCTTGCCCGGGCCCGGGCTGAGTCGGCCCTGGACAACTGGGCCCAGGTTCGCACGGCCCTGCCTGGGGCTCGCCCCGGGACGGAACGGGTAGCGGTGCTGGTGCGCCTCCTGCAGCGGCCCTTGGTGGCCCCTGAGAAGCTCGCCCAGCGCCTGGCAGAGGCCGAGGGCTGGCTAAACCGGGCCCCCGAAAAAGGAGCCGTCCTGGAGCCCCTGGCCATCCTGGTTGGGGACCTCCGCTTCCAGGCCGGGGACGCCAAGGGGGCCCTGGCCCTCTATCCTGCCAAGGCCATGGCTGCGAGCCAGCAAGGTTGGGTGGCCCTGATGCGCGCCGAGGCCCTGCTCCGCCTGGGCCAGCGGGACCAGGCCCGGGTGCTCATCCGGGAAGCCCGGCAGGAGCCCGGCTTCAAAGGCCAGCGGGACGCCCTGGCCCGGAGCCTTGGGGCGTACTGACTTTCAGCGACCCTGGGCTATGCTGGAGCCTTTCCTGGAGGCCCGGATGCGCGCCCTCATCGCAGCCTGCCTTGCCCTGATGACCCTGAGTCTGGCGGCCGCTCCCAAGCCGCGGGTGAAGCTCACCACCAACCTGGGGACCATCGTGCTAGAGCTGGAGCCGGAGGCGGCGCCCCGCACCGTGGAAAACTTTCTGAAGTACGTCAAGAAGGGTCATTACAAGGGCACCATCTTCCACCGGGTGATCGCGGGCTTCATGATCCAGGGCGGGGGCTACGTGGACTACCTCGGGAAGAAGCGCACGGATCCCCCCATTCCCAACGAGGCGGACCGCTCCCTGGCCGCGGGCCTGAAGAACCGCCGAGGCACCTTGGCCATGGCCCGCACGCCGGATCCCAACAGTGCCGCTGCCGAGTTCTACATCAACGTGGTGGACAACCCGGCCCTGGACTTCAAGAGCAAGGCCAATGGCCAGACCTGGGGCTACTGCGTGTTCGGCAAGGTGGTGCAGGGCCTGGACGTGGTGGACCGCATCAAGGCCGTGAAGACCAGCAATAAGCGCAGCGACTTCCTGAACCTGCCGGAGAAGCCGGTGCTCATTACGGACGCGGTGCTGGTCCAATGACCGCCAGGGTGGACTCCGGGGCGTTCAGCTTCCGCAGGCTACGGGCCAGGCGGGCGCGATAGCGCTCCCACAGGGGGGAGCCCTCCCGCTCGAAGCAGGCCCGGTCCCAGTCCAGGAAGAGGACGCCGCCGTCAGTGGGCAGCATGATGTTGGTGGCATTGAGATCCGGGGACCAGAGGCCCCAGGCGCAGAGGCAGGCGAAGGCCTGGTTCAGGTCGGCGGCGCGCTCCATGCCCAGGTCCCAGTTGCGGGGCCAGGCCACCCCAGGGGCCAGGCGGGTGATGAGCACGCCCTCAACGCCGAAGCCCGAGGGGCGCCACGCGTAACCAAGGGGCTCGACGGTGGGAAAGCCTGCCTCCCATAGACCGCGGTGGACGGCGTGCTCGGCGGCGAAGCGCAGGTGCGTGCGGTAGGTGCGCTCATTGATGTGGCGCAGCAGGCCGCCCCGGCGATAGGGCCGGAGGACCAGGTCGCCCACCTGGAGCACACCGCCCCGGCCGAAGGCACCGCGTAGGGGGATGGCCTCGCCTTCGGGGAGCATCGCTCCCGGTGTGCAGACCCGCCAGCCGCCACCCAGGCCAGGTAGGTCGCAGTTGATGCGACAGCCCAGGGGATGGAGGGGTACGCCGGGCGGGAAGGGCCAGTCAGAGGGCAGGGGGGGGACAATGTAGGGGTCGTGGATCATGGCGCTAAACCCAGGGTGGCGGGTCTTGGCTCCGAAAGCAAAAGAAGGCTCGCTGGAACGAATCCACGCGCAGATGTCAACCGCAGAATGTGCTTTTGCCATGCCATAAAAACAGGGCAGGCACGGGGGTTCCTTTTGGCGAAAGGGATTCTTGCCGCAGGTCCCGGGGGTTCCCACAGGGGATGTGGAAATCCCTCCAGAGGGTGTCGGAAGGGAAGTGCATGTGCCCTCTGCATCTCACCTCAAAACGGGCCTCCACCCCCTCCAGTGCGACGGCACTATGCTGGATACGTGGAACCACGTAGACACCCCCCCGCCATCCCTGCCGAGGCCCTGGCCCGGAAGGCCCGCCTGCGGGCAGCCCACGAGGCCGTGGTGGCTGCGGCCCCCTCTCGGGAACCCGTGCTGCTGGCGGCGCTGCGGGCGGCGCTGGCAGAAAAGGAAACCCTCGACACCGAGTCATGGGTGACCTCCGTCCAGAAACAAAACCTGC
>CAITBU010000273.1 GCA_903890595.1 uncultured Holophagaceae bacterium
GCGAACCTGCAGGCGCTGGGTGAGGAAGGCGTGCACGCGCTCCCGGGCATTCACCCGGATGTCCATCCAGAAAAGGTTGAAGTCGTGCATGTGATAAATCAGGGGATCGCCCATGGCGCCACTCAGGAAGGTTGCCTTGGGTGGGTGGGGCGTAGCGATCAGGTAGCCCTGGTCATTTCGGGTCGAGACCACGGCAGGGACCACTCCGTGAAAGCTGGTTGCGGGTACGCCATAAGGCACCGCACCCAGGTTCCTGGAGGCCGGGGCGAGCTTGGAGCCCTCCTCCCAGGTCAATGGGTTCACGCTGAACAGCAGCTGCTCCGGCGTTGCACTGATCCAGCGTTGCCGACCAGGGTGCCAATACACCTGACCGCGCACCCACTTGGCGCGCTCGGTAAAGCCCTCTCCGAAGGTTTCCCAGATCGCAACGCCACCAATATGCTGCGCCGTGGAGCTTGCGGCGAGACCACCACCCGCCGCCGTGTCCAGCATGGCTCGAGGCAGGGCCAAGCCGGGTAGCCATGCGGCCACGAAGCGCTCCGCACAAGGTTTTCCAACCACCTCTTCGATCAGGAGGCGCTGCCCGTGGTTGGCCCCCTGGCTGTGGCCCGCAATGATGAAGGGCCTGCCCTGGTTTAGGGTTTTAAGGTAGTAGCGGAACGCCCGCCGGATGTCTTCATAGGCGAGATTGAGCGGTGCCTGGAGGGCGTCCTCGCTGCCATCAAATAGGTACAGTGCCATCTGGCGATAACGGGGCGCCAGGATTCTGCCCACTGCATTGAAGGAGGCGGCCTGGGCCATGAGCACACCGTCCGTGGCTGCGGCGGCCTTGAGGTCATCGAAGGCTGCATTGGCGGTCGCCGTACCGTAATACGTGGTCGGATGAAGGTAGAAGACATCGACTTTGGCAGCTGCTTCGAGGTTGCTCAGGCCGCTGCCAACCGGAACCGCGGAGGCAGGACTGACGGTACCGGGCAGGGCGGCCCAGGCTTGCCGCTGCGTGTAGTCAACGCCAGGTATGGTCACGGGTGCCTGCGTCGAGCAACCGAGAACCAGGAGCAGGAGTGCCAAGGTCGGCAGAGCGTTTATCCATAGGCTGGGGAAGTGGCTTTTGCGGAACATGCAATCTCCATCAGGACCGAATGGGTGCTAGGGCGAGACGTCCACTGGATTCATATTCTGAGGAAAAGCCGTCTTTGGGGAATCTGTTTTCATAAGTTGTTTTGCGTATTGTTATTAAAATTATTAGATCTACGATCGTACCTGCACCTATTGTTGAGAGCGACATCTTCAATGTCGGGGCTGGTTCTCATCCAACCGCTAACCTTGGCCTCACAACCAGAGGCCCCTTCTTAAAGGCTTAGGTGATGCGAATCGTTACAGTCCTGGGTCTGACGCTGGTTCATCTCTTCCTGCAGGCGCAAGTACCTACTCCTGAGGCTCAGGGGCCCGCTCCTGCTGGCTCGGTGGTGCAGGCCCAGTCGGTCCCTAACATCGTTTCCCTTGATAAGTACAAGATCAACTACAAGCGGTTTACCCGGGGGAAGGGCAAGCCCATCCAGGATGAGGCTGCGGGCCGCCTGGAATGGTTTCGCAAGCGCATGGGCGGGGACCTGACGCCTGAGTTCGGCCGGCGCCTCCTGGACGTGGCCGCCCGGGAGCGCGCCACCTACCCCGGCCAGTTCCCCTCCCCCGGGGCGGTGGAGCTGCCGCTGGCCGCGACGGGCAACACCTGGGTGAGCCTTGGCCCCACCCGGTCCGACTTCACCCAGAACGAAGAGATCAGGCTTACCAAGGTTGACAGCGGGCGTCTCCGGGTCATCCTGCCCGACACCGCAGATGCCACGGGCAACACGATCTATGTCTTGGCTGCCGGGGGCGGGCTGTGGAAGACCACCAACTTCCAAAGCGCCACCCCCAGCTGGACCGCCCTCACGGACTTCGTGGGTAGCAACATGTCCGGCGCCATGGCTTTCGGCGCCAGTACCAGCACCCTCTACGTGGGGGCTGGTGATCCTTTCGATGCGGGCATCGGGGGCTTTGTGATCAAGTCCACCGATGGGGGGCGTTCCTGGGGTCTGGCCCTCAGCCTGGGTATGGCCAAGAAGGTGCTGAACATCCAGGTGGACACCACTCAGAGCCCCGAGGTGGTCCTGGTGGGCACCGACGTAGGTCTCTTCCGTTCCACGGATGGTGGGGTGAGCTTCGCGGCCGTGGCCACCTTGCCCGGGAAGGTCTGGAGCATCGTCTCCACCTCGGAGGGCTGGCTTGCCAGCATGGTGGATACCTCCACCGACGTGACCAAGAAAGGGAAGGGGTCGGTCTGGCTGTCAACGAACCGAGGGGCCGGCTGGATCAGCGCTGCCTTCCCTTCGGGTTCCGCGCGGATCACGCTGGCCGTTGGGAAACCAGGCGATGCCACGGTCTATGCCTATTCGGAGACTGACGCAACCGTTACGCCCAATGCCCAGAAGGACCTCTACCGCTCCACAACTGGGGGCACCAGCTGGGTGCCCTTGGGTATTACGGGAAAGCAGGCCATCAACATGACCCCGGCCCTCCTCGCCAGCGGCGAACAGTCGGATATGAACCTGATGCATGAAAATGCCTGGTTCGATCAGATGATCCTGGTGGATCCCTCGGATACCAACCGCGACACCGTCTACCTGGGAGGCAGCCTGCTCTCGGCCAAGACCATCGATGGCGGAGCCAAATGGACGCTCACCAGCGAGTGGCTGGCTCAGTACGGTCTTCCCTATGTGCATGCGGACTTCCACTGTGCGGCCTATTCAAATTTCAATGGGAAGCCTCGCATCTACTTCGGGACGGATGGGGGACTCTTCATCAGCGACAATGGCGGGATCGCCTGGGACGACAGCAAGAACGTGGGGCTGGTCAACCACCTCATCTATAGCCTGGCTGCCAACCCCGGTGTGGCCGGCAGTGCGCTGATCGGCCTGCAGGACAATGGCACCCGCGTCCGCAGCGGGACCACCTCCACCTTCAACCAGGTCATTGGCGGCGATGGCATGGGCGTCGGGTGGGCGCAGGATGTGCAGAGTGCGCAGGCGGTTTCCCTGGCCTCTATCTACAACAATGTCATTTATCGGGCCACCACCAGTCCGGTCACGCAATTTGGCGATTGGTCTGAATTCACGGAGGGCCTCGGGCCGACTGGCATGGGAACGGATACCACTACGAAAAAATTTGACAATGGGGACAGCTATTACTTTGTAACGCCCATCATCACGCCGCCGCCCGGCTCCGACAAAACCGGGCAGATCTTTTTCACCTATGGCAATTCCGGCCTTGGTCCCAACTCCGGGAAGATCTTCCAGAGCGATGCCACCCGGTGGAAAGCCATCGGAACTCCCGGTACGGGGGGCATCTCGGTCGGCCGAGCTGTGCCCCCAGTCAGTCACGGCATTGGCGTGAGCCCCCTGGACACCCAGCACATCGCTGCCGCCGGACTGAAAGGCTGCCTGCTCCTCACCGTGAACGGGGGCGAGTCCTGGAAGGAGATCGAGCTGGGTTACACCAAGGTCACCCTGGCTGGGCCCGAGTATGTCCCTGGGGCCGTCACCGGGTGGAACGACTTCACAGCCAATATCGCCTGGGCCAACAACGACCTGCTCTACGTCTGTTCCGAGGCGACGATGGCGGGAGCCGCGCATGTGGCCAAGTCCGCTAACGGCGGCGGCACCTGGACTCGGGCGGATGCGGGCCTTCCAGATATCCCCGTGACCAAGCTGGCCGTGGACCTGGGCGATGCCACGGGTCGGACGGTCTATGCCGCTACCTGGCTGGGCGTCTACCGCACGACCAGCGGCGGCGCCTCCTGGAGCCTCTTCGGCACGGGTCTGCCCCAGTGCCGCACCACCGATATCTGGGTGGCTCCCGACAGCTCCACGGTGCGCGTCAGCACCTGGGGACGCGGGGTCTGGGAGCTGCGTACTCCCGTCATTGTGCCGACCCTCGCAATCACGTCCTTCAACCCAACCGGCGGTGTCCCGCGCGCAACGGTGACCCTCACGGGATCGGGCTTCACGGGCGCCACGGCCGTGACGTTCAACGGCACCACGGCCACCTCCACCGTGCTCTCGGATACGGCCATCAGCACCTCGGTGCCCACGGGAGCCACCACCGGTGTCCTCTCCGTAACCACGCCGCTGGGCACTGCAACAAGCTCGTCCTCCTTCCTGGTCAAGACCCGTGACTTCAATGGGGACGGAATCACCGATGTCCTGGACCTCGCCACCCTGGCCAAGGCCTATGGCTCGATCCCGTCGAGCCCCAACTGGAACCCGGCGGCCGATCTGACGGGGGATGGCGTTGTCGACGATTTGGACTTGGCCCTGTTCCTGGCAGGCATGTGAGGAGACACCCATGAACAGCCCACTCAAAACCCCCCAGTCCTTCCTTGCCACCCTTGGGCTTGGGGCTCTCCTCGCTTGCGGCGGGGGGACCTCTGCGCCCACCAAGACCATTGCCGACACGCTCTCCTATGCCGCGCCGACAGCTGGAACCTACACGCTGGTTAGGAACGCCACCAAGTCCACGGCCAGCCACCTGGTCCTGGACCTGGTGGGCCCCGCGGGCAGCGTCAGCGGCGTGGGCTTCTACCTGACGGCGGACCAGTCCAAGGTGGTCTGGGGCCCTGTGGATGCGGGGGATGCCGAGAAGGTGAAGAGTGCCACCTTCGCAAGCACCATCGTCACGAGCAAGGTCACTGGGGATACCCTTCAGGGAGCGATCTACCAGAAGGGCACCGCCGCGGCCATCACCGCCACCACCAGCACCGTCTTGGCCAGCGTGGCGCTGGACCTGAAGAGTGGCATCCCTGTCA
>CAITBU010000274.1 GCA_903890595.1 uncultured Holophagaceae bacterium
AGCTTGAGCTCGGTTTCCAGGGGCGTCATCGGAGGCAGTCTCCCGGCGGGGATGGGGCATGATGGAAAGTGCATCCCCAGGTACCCCGTGATCCCCCAACGGTACATCATCGCCAGCCTGTTCATCGCCGCCATGCTGCTGCTCTTCGCGGTGGTGCAAGCGCCGCGTCCGGTGAGCGAAGGCGGCGTGGGGAATGCCGCCGCCCCGGTCATCATGTCCCTGGGTGGCTACGAGTCCGTGGCTGAGTACCGCCTGCAGGAGGGCTGGTCCCCCCGCTTCCAGGCCACGAAGGACCCGGACCAGCCGGATCCCTGGCCCTTCGAAGGCGGCTTCGGCACGCCCTGGGAGCCGGCCTCCCCCTATCTCGCTGACCAGGGCCTGGCCTTGAACGGCCCCAAGGGCCGCAGCGAGGTGGTCCTGTGGCGGGGGCTGGAGTGGCGCCACTACCGGTTCGATGCGCTGCTCTCTTCCGCCCGCCTGGATCCGGCCAAGGGCAACCGCCTGCTGGTGACCCTGCAGATGGGGCCGGCGCGCTTCGAGACCCGTCTGCTGGAGCTGCCGGAGGGTCGGGTGCTCTGGGCAGTCCAGTCCGGCCCCTGGAGCCGCTTCAGCTGGGATGGGAAGGCCGCTCTGGTGGGCTTCTTTGAAGGCCCGGAGGGCCGGACCGAGTCCCGCCTCCTCCTCAGCGCCCTGCCGGTGGATGGAGATCCCGGAGACCCCTCCCTCGCGGCCTGGAATGAGCCCGGCCTGCCCCCGCCTTCCCGGGGCACCGCCACCCATCCCGAAGCCCTGTCCGAGGATGGGCAGGACCTCCCGGGCGCCCGCCTGCAGCTCCCCTGGCACCCCGGGGACCGCTTCTGGTTCCCCCGCCGGGATCGCCTCTGGGTGGCGGCCCCCCTTGGCTGGACCGCCTGGGTCCTCGAGGAGGGTCAGTGGCGCCGCGAGACCGCCGGCCCGGGCCACCTCTCCGCCCATCCGCCCCAGGGCATGGGCCTCCTGGAAGGCGCTGCCGGGGAGGAGGCGGTCCGGAAGGTTGGCCCCTTCACCCGGGCCGAGTGGTCCCCCGTGCTCGGGGAACTGCCCCCGTGGCCCAGCCCAGACCCCGCCTGGGCCTGGCGGGAGGGCGGGGCCTTCGATCCCTGGGACCGGCGCTGGAATGAGACCACACTGCCCCCCGAGCGCCAGCGGAAGGCCCTCTTCGAGGCGTTCCGTCCCGAGTGGCGAGCGGCCATGGGGCTGCGCGTCTCCGTAAAGGGGTGGCTACCGAAGGGGCCTGAGATCGCCCTGCGGGAGCCCCACGGGGTAGCCTGGGTCTGGGTGGGAGACCGTCTGCTGCTCACCCGCCTGGTGGAAGTAGAGCGGATACGGGTCCTGCGCCGGCTGCTTCGCTGATGGTTGCCTCAGGGCGTGGACATTTCTGGTAGCTTGGTCCCCAGCCACTCTTTCTTCCTCCCCGCCCCCTGAGGTCCACGATGCCGCGCCTGCTCCTGGTGGACGACAACCCCAGCATCCATCGCATCGCAGACTCTCTGCTGGCGCACACCGATGTGGTCCTGGTCTGTGCCAGCTCCGCTCCGGAGGCCCTGGACCTGCTCAGCCACGGCGAGCGCTTTGACGTGGCGCTGGTGGACACCTCCATGCCGGGGATGGATGGCTGGAGCCTGCTGGAGCGCCTGCGGGCCCTGCCGGAGACGGCCCGCATGCCCATCGCCCTCATGGCGGGGGTGCTGGACCCCATCGATCCCGCCCGGTTGGGTCGCGCCTCCATCCAGGGCTTCCTGAAAAAGCCCATCGAGCTGCGGGAGCTGGCCGAGCGGGTGCTGGCCCTGGCGGCGACCCCCGTCGCTGAACCCGCCCCGCCTGCTGAAGTCCCTGCCGAGCCCGCCGCCGAAACAGCGGAACCCCCGGCGGCTGAGGTCCCGGACCTTGAGGACGACCTGCTGCTGCTGGCGGAGGAGGACCTGTGGCCCGAGGAGGCCGTGGGCCTTCCCGAGGTTGCTCCGGAGGTGGTGCTGGACCTGGAGGAACTGGACCTCGAGACCCTGGCCGAGGAGCTGGCGGAGCCTGCCCCGGCGGCCCTGGCAGTGGAACCCGAGCCCGAGACACCCATCGCTGAGCTGGAGGAGCTGGACCTGGAGGTTCTGGAAGGGGACCTGGCCGAGCCTGCGCCGGTGGCCCCAACGACGGAACCAGAGCCCGAGATACCCGCTGCCGACCTGGAGGAGCTGGACCTGGAGGTTCTGGAAGGGGACCTGGCCGAGCCTGCGCCAGTGGCTCCAGCCGCAGAACCTGAGCCCGAGGAACCCATCGCTGACCTGGACGACCTGATGACCCTGGTCGGGGAGCTGGAAGAGCCTGCCCCGGTGGTCCTGGCGGCTGAGCCCGCTGTCGAGCCTGCTGAAGCCGAGGCACCCGCCGCCGCCGCGCCAGAAGCCGGATCGGATGCCGCCCCGGGTCAGGTGTCTGCCCCCCAGGGTCAGCCCGCTGCCACCGATGCCGCTGCTCGAGCCATGGTCCAGGCCGTCCTGGCTGATCCGGAGCTGCTGGAGGCGCTGGCCCGAGCCGTGGTGGCCCGTCTCGGCGCTGATGCCCTCCGCGAGATCGCCTGGGAGATCATGCCGGACTTGGCTGGAAGATTGCAGAAGTAGGCGAATGCATCCCATTTGCCTCCCTCACCCCAGCTGCCCGCCATGATCACCGGCTACAACACCGATGTGCGCCACGGGAGCCGGACCTTTCACGTTCAGACCGAGGACAAGGGGCTGGCCAACCCGAAGATCGAAACCCTGATCTACGTGGGGGGCGAGATCCTCGACAGCTATCGGTCGTCCTACGAGGACCTGCAGGCCGGTGCCACCCTCATCGAGCCGGCTGTCCAGACGCGCATGGACGAACAGCATCGGGCGGTGATCCGGGACATCAAGAACGGCAAATACGACACGACCCCCTCGGACGCTCTAGAGCCCACGGCTTTCAATGAGCGCCCTCTGGATCAAGCCATCCTCGACTTCCTGCTCCAGGAGGGCGATGTGGACACCCTGGAGCTGGTGCTGGACCGCCCCCTGGCGCCTGCTTTTGGGCAGCCCTTCCGAGTGCAGATCCAGGCCCGCCTCTGCCACACCCGGAACCCGGTCCCCGATGCCGAGATTGCCGTGAAGCTGGTCTCCAGCCTGAGGAAGGCCACGGGCCTGCTCACCGGCCGCACCGATGCCGCTGGCTGCTTCGTGGGTGAGATTAACCTTCCGCCCAGCCAGCCGGGGCAGTGCGCGGTGGTGGTCAGCTGCACCAGCGACCGGGGCTTCGACGAGCTGAAGGCCCTGGTAACTTCCGGTTAAACGCAAATGTCTAGAATTTTACTTAGACGTTGATATACGTAAATTTAATTACAAGATTATTCTTAGAAAAAAACTTCCACACACCCCCGAAATCGACCACATTGTCCTAACCGAGCAGGTTGGAGGCATCATGTCGAAGGGAGACGGGTCAGGGCTGTTGAGCATCGGAGACATCTCCGCCGTGACCGGATTGTCGGTGGATGTGATCCGCATCTGGGAGCGCCGCTACGGGTTCCCGACCCCCATCCGGCTGCCCTCGGGACACCGGCGCTACCCCGATACCGACCTCCAGCGCCTGCGCCTCATCGCCGAGGCTCTGGCCCACGGGCAGCGCCCTGCCCTGGTGGCTCGGGCCGACGCCGACGCCCTGCGGCGCATGATCCTGCCAACGGGAGGCACCCGCGTGGATACCCTCTGGCACGCCGTGGAGGCCATGGACTCCGACCGCATGCGCGGTCTCCTGCTGGGCTACCTCGAGGGGCTGGGCTGGCAGCCCTTCCTGCAGGAGGTCGTGAAGCCCCTGCTGGACCGGCTGGGCATCGCCTGGGCCGAAGGGGAGATCGGCATGCACCACGAGCATCTGCTCACCGAGGTGCTGGAGGACCTCCTGCGCCGCATGCGCCAGGTCCTGCCGGTGCTGGCGGGCGAGGGGCGGGTGTTGCTGTGCACGCTGCCGGGCGAGCGCCACCGCCTCGGCCTCCTCATGGCAGCCCTGGTCTTTGCGGGCCGGGGCTCCCGCACGGACCTCATGGGAGTGGACCTGCCCCTGGCCAGCATCGCTCAGGCAGCCAAGCTCCTGCGGGCAAACCGCGTCGCCATCAGCCTCTCGATCCAGCACACAGGAGAGCCCATGCGGCGGATGATCCTCGACCTGAAGGACCGCCTGCCGGAAGGCTGCGAGCTGCTCATCGGTGGCAAGGGCGCCGCCCGCACCCGGCGCATCAAGGGGGTGGGCCGAATGCCCGAACTCGACATGATCTGACGGGGTCAGTCTGTGGGTTCGTGGTGCTCCCACTGCTTCTGGAGGCGGTGCAACAGGAGCCGCAGCTCCAGTAGCAGGGGGCGGGCGGCCAGGAAGCACAGGAAGCCCGCCAGGGGCACGGTCACCTTGAAGCCGATGTGCTTGAAGCCCAGGGCGCCCACCACGCCGCCCGCCAGGAACGAAGCCAGGATGAGGAGCAGGAGGGACAGCTTCTGCCGATCGGCCACGATGCGGGCGCGGCCGTGCCGCTGGTGGACGTTCACGTAGGTGAGGCGGCTCAGCTCGATGCCGATGTCGGTCACGGTGCCCGTGAGGTGGGTGGTCCGCACGGCAGCACCGGAGATGATGGAGGTCACGGCGTTGTGCATGCCCATGATGAAGCAGAGCAGCATCACGGTGCTGGGCAGGGTGAAGCGCAGCTCCTGCTGCAGGCGGTTCCCCATGAAGCCAAAGATGAGCATGAGGCCCGCCTCCAGGACCAGGGCCAGGGCGTAGCGGCTGCGCATGCGGTGGCGCTGGCCGAAGCTGATGAGGGTGGTACACAGGAAGGCCCCGGCCAGGAACGAGAGCATCATGGCCAGCGCCGCCAGGGCCGTGACCAGGTCGCCGGCGGCCAGCTCATCGGCCATGGAGGAGACCACCCCCGTCATGTGGGAGGTGTAGTGGCTCACGGCCAGGAAGCCGCCGGCGTTCACGGCCCCCGCCACGAAGGCCATGGCCCAGGCCAGCTGGCGGTTGAGGTTGCCCGAGCGCAGGGCGCCTTCCCGCACCAGGAGCTTCTCCTGGATGGGCAGGGTGGCCAGGGCGGACTCGATGGCCGACTGCAGTTGCGGGCCGTCCAGGCGGTTCCTCAGCAACCGCCGGAGGTAGCGGGCAACGATCAGCTGGATGGCGCGGGGAATACGGCGCATGGGGCGCAGTCCTGGATCAGGGTTCCAGAGGCTGCTGCCTCCGGGACCTCACCCTGTAGACTAACCTCATGCGCAGGATCATCCTCCTCCACACCGGCGGTACCCTCGGCATGGCGCCCAGCGGCGAGCCCGCCTCTCTGGCCCCAGGGCGCTTCCTCGAGCACCTGCTGGAGCAGGTCCCAGAGCTGGGTCAGCTGGCGCAGCTGTCGGTGGAGGTCCCCTTCAACCAGGACTCTGCCTGCCTCGAGGCCGAGCACATCCAGGTTCTGGCCCGGCGGATCCGCGAGACCAGCCAGGACTTCGATGGCTTCGTCATCATCCACGGCACGGACACCATGGCCTTCTCGGCCTCGGTGCTGGGCTTCCTGCTGGCGGACCTGGGCAAGCCCGTGGTGCTCACGGGCAGCCAGCGGCCCCTGGCCTTTGTGCGCAGCGATGCCCGCAGCAACGTGGTCAACGCCGTGGACCTGGCCTGCCGCGCCATCCCCGAGGTGGGCATCTGCTTTGGCACCCACTGGCTCCGGGGTGTGGCCACGGACAAGCTCAGCGTAGGCCTCTTCGAAGCCTTCCAGAGCCCCAACCTGCCCCCCCTGGCAGAGCTCGGTGCCGAGCTTCGCCTGAGTCCCCAGGCCGGGACCTTCGAGCGGCGGGTGCCGCCGGGCCTCGGGGCGGTGCTGGAGACGGCCATCCACACGGTTACCCCCCACCCCGGCATGCCCTGGAGCCTCACGCCCCCAGGGGCCCGGGCGGTGCTCATCCAGGCCTTCGGCGCCGGCAACCTGCCCATGGGCCGGCCCGACCTCCGGGCCTTCCTGGCGGACTGTGCGCAGCGCCGCCTGCCGGTGGTGGTGATCTCCCAGTGCCCCCACGGCGGGGTGGACCTCTCGGCCTACGAGCTGGGCCGCCAGGTGGAGGCCCTGGGCGCCCTGTCCGGCGGCCTCCACACCCGCTGGGCCGCCCTGGCCAAGCTGGGCCTGGTCCTGGGCGCCGGCGGCGGCCTCGACGAAGTGCGAGCAGCGTTCAGCGTGTCCTGGGCCGGCGAGCCCATGCCCAGTGGAGCTTGGCCGCAGGTCTGAAGGCCCTGTGATTCGCTCCGGGCCGGCACATGAGTGGCCTTAAAAAAGATCCACCACGGAGACACGGAGCTTCCGTTTGCCTTTCGGATCGGCGGACACGATGCCGAGAGGACACGGAGGGGCTTCGAGCAACCCCGCGCGGGTCCGCCAAAGGCGGCTTCCGGCTGCGCCGGAAGTGATCCTGGGGGCGTCGGGGGCGCGTCCCTTGAAGCGCGGCCCCGACGCCCCCAGGATTCAACCCGTGCTTGCGGGCCAGCCCTCCCCCACGGCGCTCCGTGGCCGTTCTCCGTGTGCACCGTGCCTCCGTGGTGATCAAGGCCGCTCTGGTCGGGGGTATTTTCATGGGTCGGTGCCCCTCTGCGCGCTCTGTGTTCTCTGCGGTTGGCGGTTTTTCTTCTTGTAGAATGGAGGTTTCCGGGACCTCACGATGCTTGATGCCAACCTCCTCCGCACCGACCTTGACGCCGTGGCGGCGAGGCTCTCTGAGCGCGGCTACACGCTGGACCGGGCCCTCTACCAGGACCTCGATCGCCGCCGCAAGGTGGCCCTCCAGGAGACCGAAGCCCTGAAGGCCGAGCGCAACCGGGTGAGCGACGAAGTCGGTCGCCTCAAGCGGGCCAAGGAGAACGCCGATCACCTCATCGCCCAGCAGCGGGAGGTGGGGGAGCAGATGAAGGCCCTGGAAGCCACTGAGCGAGAGCTCGAGGCCGCCTTCCGGGACTTTCTTGCAGGCATCCCAAACCCCCCCCACGCCAGCGTTCCCGCCGGCCGGGACGAGCACGCCAATGTGGAGATCAAGCGCTGGGGCCAGGTGCCGGACATCGCCGCCCCCCGGGACCACGTGGACCTGGGCACGGCCCTGGGCATCCTGGACCTGGACCGCGCCGCCAAGCTCAGCGGCGCCCGCTTCGCCGTGCTCAAGGGCCTGGGTGCACGCCTGGAGCGGGCCCTCATCTCCTTCATGCTCGACCGCCAGACCGCCGCCGGGTACACGGAGATCCTCCCGCCCTACCTGGTGAACGCCGAGAGCATGTACGGCACGGGCCAGCTGCCGAAGTTCGAGCAGGACCTCTTCAAGGTGGCTCACGGCGAGGGCGCCCTCTACCTCATCCCCACGGCGGAGGTGCCCGTCACCAACCTGTACCGCGCCGAGATCCTGCCGTCAGAGAGCCTGCCCCTGCGCCACTGCGCCTTCACCCCCTGCTTCCGCAGCGAGGCCGGCAGCTACGGGCGGGACACCAAGGGCATCATCCGCCAGCACCAGTTCCACAAGGTGGAGCTGGTCACCTTCGCCCTGGCCGAGGCCGCTGAGGCTGAGCTGGAGCGGCTCACCGCCGACGCCGAGGCCATCCTCGAGGCCCTGGGCCTGCCCTACCGCCGGGTGCTCCTCTGCACCGGGGACATGGGCTTCAGCAGCCAGAAGACCTACGACCTGGAGGTCTGGCTGCCCTCCCAGAACACCTACCGCGAGATCAGCTCCTGCAGCTGGTTCGGGGACTTCCAGGCCCGGCGCGCCAACATCCGCACCCGGGGTAAGGAGGGCAAGCCGGTCTTCGCCCACACCCTCAACGGCAGCGGCCTCGCCGTAGGCCGCACCTGGGTGGCAGTGCTGGAGAACTATCAGCAGCCCGATGGCAGCATCCGGGTCCCCGAGGTCCTGCAGCCCTTCCTGGGCACCGAGGTGATTCGCTGACCAACCCACCCCTGCTCCTCGTGGAAGGCCTCGGCCTCCAGAGGGCTGGGCGGTGGGACCTGCGGGGGGTGGGCTTTGCCCTGGCCCCCGGCGAAGCCTGGGCCGTGGCCGGCACCAGCGGCGCGGGGAAGACCACCCTCCTGGACCTGGTGCTGGGCCTGGCCACCCCCACGGAGGGCCGCATCCTCCTGGAGGGCGAGCCCTGGTCACCCCTGCCGGAGCAGGCCCGCCGCAGCCGCCGGCCGCTGCTTCAGGCGGTCCTGCAGGACGCCCGGGCCAGCCTGCCCCCCCACCGGACCGGCTGGGAGATCCTGATGGAACCCCTCGAGGTGTGGGACCGGGGCACCGCCGGTTCCCGGCGGGAGGCCGCCGCCCAGATGGCGGCCCGGGTGCACGTCCCGGAGGCTGCCCTGGCCGAAATTCCGGCGACCTGCTCCGGGGGACTGGCCCAGCGCCTCTGCCTGGGTCGGGCCCTGATGCTGGCGCCGCGCCTGCTGGTGCTGGATGAGCCCTTCTCAGCCCTGGACGGGCCCCTGGCGGGCGCCCTGCGGGACCTGCTGGTGGCAGAGCAGGCCCGGGGCACAGCCCTGCTCCTGGCCACCCACGACCTGCCGGCGGTGGTGGACTTCTGCGACCACCTGCTGGTGCTGGAGGCCAGCCAACCCGTGGCCCAGGGGAACTTCC
>CAITBU010000275.1 GCA_903890595.1 uncultured Holophagaceae bacterium
CCAGTCGATCTGCTCCTTGGTGATCACCAGGGGTGGAGCCAGGCGGATGGTGTCCACGTGGGTGTCCTTGCACAGCATCCCGCGGTCCTTGAGGGCATAGCAGTACTTGCGGGCGCCCCCGGCCTCGGGGTGTAGCTGCACGCCAGCCCAGAGGCCGATGCAGCGGATCTCCTGCACCTTGTCCGTGGCCATGCTCTTCAGGCGCGCCTTCAGGTGGGCGCCCAGGCTCTCGGCCCGGGCCACCAGGTCCTCATCCACCAGCACGTCCAGGGCGGCGCTGGCCACAGCGCAGGCCAGGGGGTTGCCCCCATAGGTCGAGCCGTGGATGCCCGGGGTAAAGACGTCCATCACCGCATCGCTGGCCAGGAAGGCACTCACGGGGTAGTAGCCGCCGCTGAGGGCCTTGCCGATGGTGATGCCGTCCGGGCGGATGCCCTCGTGCTCGAAGGCGAACAGCTTGCCGGTGCGGCCCAGGCCGGACTGAATCTCGTCCAGCACCAGCAGGCAGTTGTGGGCATCAGCCAAGGCCCGCAGGCCCTGCAGGAAGCCCTTGGGCGGAATGACCACCCCGCCCTCGCCCTGGATGGGTTCCATGAAGATGGCGCAGGTGTTCGGGGTGATGGCCTTCGCCACGGCGTCCAGGTCGCCGTAGGGCACGATGACGAAGCCCGGCGTGAAGGGGCCGAAGCGGCTGGTGCTGTCGGGGTCCGTGCTGAAGCCCACGATGGTGGTGGTGCGGCCGTGGAAGTTCCCATCGGCCACGATGATCTCGGCCTGGGGGTAGTCGATGCCCTTCTTGTCGTAGCCCCACTTGCGCATGGCCTTGAGGGCCGTCTCCACGGCCTCCGCCCCGCTGTTCATCATGAGGGCCTTGTCGAAGCCCGAGAGGCGGCAGAGCTTCTCCAGGAGGGGCGGGAACTGGTCATTGCGGAAGGCACGGCTGGTGAGGGCCAGGGTCTTGATCTGGGCGATCATCGCCTCGCCGATGCGGGGATGGTTGTGCCCCTGGTTCACGGCGGAGTAGGCCGCCAGGAAGTCCATGTACTGCTTCCCGTCCACGTCCGTGAGGAAGACGCCCTCGCCCCGCGTGGCCACCACGTCCAGGGGGTGGTAGTTGTGGGCGCCGAACTGGGTCTCCTGCGCGATGAGGTCCGAGGTCCGAGTCGTGGGGGTGGACATGGGGGATCCTTTCCGGGTGGTTCGCCGGCGTCCAGGGTTGCAGGTCCACAACGCATTTCGAAGACCCAGGCCCTTCGACCCATGAGAAGACGCCAAATCCCAGGGCGGCATTGACGGATCGTCAGAGCAGGAAAGGTCGGCGGGACGAAAAATAAGCTACACCTGGCGGTTTCAGACTGGCGGGATTCGGTGGGTTCTGACACATTGATGCACCCATCCCAAGGCAGGCCGACCATGATTCCTTCACTGATCCTGAAGAAGCTCTACACCTTCGGCTCCCTGCGCAATGCCGCCGAGGGCGTGGCCATCAGCCTCAAGAACCGCCTCAGCGACGTGGTGCTCACCCGGGTGGTGTCGGTGCGCATCGGCCCCCTGAACCTGCGGCCAGAGGACCTGGAACTGGACCTGGGCGAGGGCCAGTGGCGGCCCGCCACGGAGGTCAGCCCAGACCGCCCGGAGGCCTTCGTCCTGAAGCAGGTGGCCCACCTCCGGGCCCGCGGTCACGCCATTGGGGATGGCATGCACCCCATCGAGATCGCCATCGAGGTCAAGGGCATCGGCCTCCTCCGCTTCAAGGTGGAAGACCACACGGCCACGGTCCAGGTGCAGCAGTCCTCGCTGCCCTGCGCCAAGGACGACAACTACTCCCCGGCCATCGTCGCCGCCCGGCGGGCCTATGTGGAGAAGACCACCGGGGCGAAGCTGACCCACACCAGCCAGCAGTCCTTCGATCCAGCCATCACCCAGGGCAACATCGAAAACTTCACGGGCGTGGTGCAGGTCCCCCTGGGCTTTGCGGGTCCCCTCCGCATCAACGGCGAGCACGCCAAGGGTGAGTTCCTGATTCCCCTGGCCACCACCGAAGGCACGCTGGTGGCCTCCTACAACCGGGGCATGAAGGTGCTCAACCTGTCGGGCGGGGTCACCTGCACGGTGCAGGGCGACCACATGCAGCGGGCCCCGGTGTTCATCTTCGCGAGCGCCCGGGAGGCCGTGGCTTTCAGGGCCTGGGTCGAAGCAAACATGGACGACATCCGCCGGGAAGCCGAGGCCACCACCCGCAGCGGCAAGCTGGACTACATCGACACCTACCTGGCCAGCAAGTTCGCCTACCTGCGCTTCAACTTCAAGACCGGCGATGCGGCGGGCCAGAACATGGTGGGCCGGGCCACCTTCGCCGCCTGCAGCTGGATCCTGGAGCACAACAAGACCATCCAGCGCTTCTACCTGGAATCCAACCTGGCCACGGACAAGAAGGCCTCGCAGATCAACCTCATGCGCACCCGGGGCAAGCGGGTCACCGCCGAGTGCGTCATCAAGCGCAGCGTGCTCATGGAGGTCATGCGCGTGGAGCCCGAGAGCCTTGCCTACCACTGGGGCGTGGCCAATGTCGGCTCCATCCTCTCGGGCGCCAACAACAACGGCGCCCACAGTCCCAACGCCATCGCCGCCATGTTCATCGCCACCGGGCAGGACGCCGCCAACCTGGCGGAGGGCTCCTCCGGGATCCTCTACACGGAGCTGACCCCGGAGAAGGATCTGTACATCTCCATCACCATTCCCTCCCTCATCGTGGCCACCCACGGCGGCGGCACGGGGCTGCCCACCCAGCGGGAGTGCCTGGAGGTGCTGGGCTGCTTTGGCAAGGGCAAGGTCAAGAAGCTGGCAGAGATCGTCGCCGGGGTCATCCTGGCGGGGGAAGTGTCTCTGGGCGCTGCCATATCCAGTCTGGAGTGGGTATCCTCCCATGAGGAATATGGACGCAACCGCTGAACCCGCAGCAGGATCCAACAACAGCCCCCCGGCGGCGGGCGGCGCTGGCTTGGGCGAGCACCGCTCCCATGAGGACCTCCTCCGGGCCAGGGGCTTCGAGATCATGCGGACCTGGAAGTCCCAGGGCTTGTTCCGCCGGCTGCTGGTCACTTGGCGCCAGTTCCTGGGCCTGTTCTTCGGCGGCATGGTGGCCCAGCTGGCGGCCCGCAAGGAGGACGGTGCCCTCAAGGGCTGGCGGCTCCTGGGCCTGCGCTGCCTCGCCCTACCCGGACGGCTGTTTGTGGATCGGGGCCTGCGGAACGAGCCCTTCCCCGTGCAGTTCCGCCGCCGCCTGGAGCGCCTGGGTCCCACCTACATCAAGCTCGGCCAGATCCTCAGCCTCCGCGAGGACCTGCTGCCCAAGCCCATCACCGACGAGCTGAAGCACCTGCTCAACCGCCTGCCGGTGGTCCCCCTGCCCATCCTGCAGGACATCATCGAGAAGGACCTGAAGCGGCCCGTGGGCCTGATGTTCCTGTCCATTGACCCCATCCCCCTGGGCTCCGCCTCCATCGGCCAGACCCACCGGGCCGTCACCGTGGACGGCGAGCCGGTGATCCTCAAGGTGGTCAAGCCCGGCATCAGCCAGACCCTCGAGCGGGATGCCAAGCTGCTGCGGATGCTCGGCTCCGTGGCGCAGCTGATCATTCCCCGCTTCCAGCCCCGGCAGCTGGTGAACGAGTTCTGCACCTACACCCTGCGGGAGGTGGATCTGCGGCTGGAGGCCGAGAACGCCGAGATCTTTGCCGGACACTTCGCCGATGTGCCGGATGTGGTGTTCCCCCGAATTTATCGGAAGTACAGCGGGCGCAGCGTCCTCTGCATGGAGTTCTTCGACGGCATCAGTCCAGACCGCCCCGAGGCCCTGGAGCTGCCGATAGAGGAGCGACGCCACCTGACGGATCTGGGTGCCATGTCCATCATCCGCATGCTCTACAAGGATGGGTTCTTCCACGCCGACCTGCACCCGGCGAACCTCATCATCCTGCCCGGTCCAAAGCTCGGCTTCATCGACCTGGGCATGGTGGGACGCCTGGACGAGGACCTGCGCCGGGCCCTCATGTACTACTACTTCGCACTGGTCATGGGCGACGGCGAGAACGCGGCCCGCTACCTCACAGCCATCGCCGTCCCGGGCCCAGGGGCCAATCCCAACGCCTTCCGCCGGGACGCCGTGGACATCGCCAACCGCTGGAAGCGCGGCTCCAACTTCACGGAGTTCTCCCTGGGCCAGCTCATCCTCCAGTCCCTCTCCCGGGGCGCGGAGCATGGCATGTACTTCCCCGTGGAGCTGGTGCTGATGGTGAAGGCGCTGGTCACCTTCGAGGGCGTCGGCAACGTGCTGCTGCCTGGGTTCGATGTGGCTGAGGTGAGCAAGAAGCACGTGCGCAGCCTCTTCATGAACCAGTTCAGCCCCATGCGCATCTTCACCGAAGGCATGCGGGGCGTGCCGGACATGGTGGACGCCCTGGCCAAGATGCCCCTGCTGGTCACCGATGGCCTCCGGGTCCTGGAGAAGTTCGCCCACCAGCCCACCGAGTCCCCGCTCTCAGGGCTGCGGGGTACGCTCATCGCCGGCTCCTGCCTGGTGGCAGGTGCCGTGGCCATGGGCTTCCGGGCCCCCTGGCCCGTGTGGACCGCCCTCTTCATCATTGCTTTTGTCCTCGCCGTCAAGAGGAGCTGATCATGCGCGAACTGATCTCAGCCAACGATGCCATCTGGCTCCAGGACTCGGACACCAACCTGATGGTGATCAACGCGGTCATCATCACCGACCAGATTGATGTGGCGACCCTGCGCAAGACTTTCCAGGAGCGCATCTTCGATGGGCCGGATCCCGCCCGCTTCGATCGGCTCCGCTGCCGCATCATCGAGCAGGGGCCCGTGAGCTACTGGGAGCTGGACAAGGACTTCAGCCTCGCCCGCCACATCGTCGCGGCCCGCGGCAAAAACCTGAACACCCTTGCGGAGGTCCAGGCCTACGTGGGGAAGATGGCCAACCAGAAGCTCAAGGAGGACCGTCCCCGCTGGGAGATGAAGGTCATCGAGCACTTCGAGAATGACGCCTCGGCCCTCCTGATCCGCGTCCACCACAGCATCGGGGACGGCATGGCGCTGGTGTCCCTCATGTTCGCGCTGATGGACGAGACCTGGAACCGCACCGACGGTCTGGCCAAGGGCTCGCTCCCGCCGGCGGCGGGGCTGAGCACCCTGCAGCTCCTGCAGCGGGCCGTGGCCGTCCCCCTGAGTGCGCCCGGCATCCTCCTGCGCCGCCTGGCCTGGATCGCCGACAGCAGCCACCTGCATGGTCCCGAGCTCTCCGGCGTGAAGCGGGTGGCCTGGACGGCCCCGCTTGATCTGAGCGTCATCAAGAAGGCCAAGGACCTCATCGGGGCCACGGTGAACGACGTGCTCATGGCTTCGGTCTCCGGTGCGTTCTCCACCTACCTGGCGCGCAAGGGCGCCGAAGCACCCACCCGGTTCCTCATCTCCATGCCGGTGAACGTGCGCCATCCAGGAGCGCCCCTGCTCTGCGAGAACAAGTTTGCCGCCGTGCCGCTGGAGCTGCCGGCCGGCACTCCCCATACCTCCCACCGCATCCTCGCCGTCAAGGAGAGCCTGGACCGCCTCAAGCAGTCCACCACGCCCCTGGTGGTCTACGGCCTCCAGCGCGCCCTCCTGTCCTTCCTTCCGGACATCATCAGCCGCAACCTCATCGACTTCCTGGCCAACAAGTGCACCGCCGTGGTCACCAACGTGGCCGGGCCTGCCCACGACATTGCCCTGGCGGGACGGAAGGTGCGCTCCCTCCTCTTCTGGGTGCCCCAGCGGGCCCAGATCGGCATTGGCATCTCCATCCTCAGCTTCGCCGGCAAGGTGCAGGTGGGCGTCATCGCCGACAAGGCCCTCATGGACGACCCAGCCCACCTGGTGGAGGCCTTCGAAGAAGAGTTCGAGGCCCTGAAGCGGCTCTGAGCCTCGCTATTGCTCTTCCGTGGTCTGCGAAAAAGAG